>DASPZC010000282.1:0-16506 GCA_035636455.1 Xanthobacteraceae bacterium | reverse complement strand
CAGCGGCACCGAGGCGGTGACCCGCGTGCTGATCGAGAGCGAGGACGAGACCGGCGAGCGCTGGACCACGGTCGGCGTGTCGCCCAACATCATCGACGCCTCGTTCCAGGCGCTGATGGACTCGATCGTCTACAAGCTCGTCCGATCCGACGCGCCGGCCTGAAGGCACGAAGATGATCGACCACGTCTCGATCGCCGTCGCCGATCTTGAACGTGCCGCGCGCTTCTACGAAGCGGTGCTCGGCGTCATCGGCATTGCCAGGCTCGAGGTCAGGCCGGCGACGATCGGCTTCGGCAAAACCTATCCGGAGTTGTGGCTCAACCACCGGGCCGGCATGGCCCCGCTCGACGCGGCGGCCGGCGCCCATGTGTGCCTGCGCGCGCGCGGCGCCGAGGCGGTCGATGCGTTTCACGCGGCCGCCCTCGCGGCGGGCGGCACGTCCGACGGCGCGCCCGGCCTGCGCCCGCATCGCACCGGTGGCTACTACGCCGCCTTCGTACGCGATCCCGACGGCAACCGCATCGAAGCCGTGACCTTCGTCAAGCGCGCATCATGATGCGCGTCCCGGATGCGGTGCAGCACGAAGCGGAGCGGAGTGGTGCACCGCGGATCCGGGACCCACGTTGTTCGCAAGACCTGGACCCCGGGTCTGCAGCGCGCCACTGCGTGCTGCGCTGCGCCCGGGGAACGCCGGTGTCATCCGCCCGGCTTTTTGGTGTCGGCTTGCTTTGCTTCCGGCTTCGTCTCCGGCGGCTTGGCTGGGGGCTTGCCCGACAGGTCGCAGCCTTTGCGCTCGGCGGCTTCCTGGGCGAATTTCTTGTTGGCGCGCATCGTCGCGTATTCCGTGTCGTAGGCGATCGCGTTGGCGAAGGCGTTGCCCGATTTCTCCATCAGGGCGGTGAGATCTTTCATGCGCCCGTCGGCAGCGTTGTACTTCGCCACCACTTCCGGGCACGTCATCGGACCGTAGGCGGACTCCATGACCAGCACGCGCTCGAGAATGGTGGAATCCGCCGAGCAGCCGGCTCCCAGCGTGACGGCGGCAAGCGCCGCGACAATGCTCATGCGCATCGGGTCACCGGGCCGCAGATCGTCCAAGGAGACGCTCGTACGAGCACATGCACGTCCATATTCCGCCGCCGGGGCATCCAAGAATTGACGTTAACGCCCTGAACGCGATAGGAATTTCCCCCGTTCATCCGTGTGCAATATACCAGCCTTGGCCGCATGGAACCAGATCATCGTCGGCAGGATAAGGGCGGGGGCATGGCAAGAGCGCAGACATACTGGATCCGCGCGTGAGCGAACTCATCATTCCGGTCATTCTTGCCGGCGGCACCGGCACGCGGTTGTGGCCGGTCTCGCGCGACGCCATGCCGAAGCAGTTCCTGCCGCTCGTCGGCGAGCGCTCGACGTTTCAGGAGGCGCTCGCCCGCGTCAACGATCCGGCGCTGTTTGCTCCGCCGATCGTGATGACCGCCGAGGGCTTTCGCTTCTTCGCCCGCGAGGAGGCGCAGGAGCTGGGCATCGACGCGACCGTGGTGCTCGAGCCGATGCGGCGCGATTCCGCGCCCGCCATCGCCGCGGCGGCGACGATCGCGCTCGCGCGCGATCCCGACGCCGTCGTGCTCGCGCTCGCCGCCGACCATGTCATCCTCGATCCCGACCTGTTTCGCGCCGCGTGCCTGGCGGGGCGCGAGGCGGCGCGCGACGGGCGCATCGTGACGTTCGGCATCCGCCCGAGCGGGCCGAAGACCGGCTACGGCTACATCCGGCCCGGCGCCGCGCTCGGGCCGGCCGGCGTCCATGCGGTCGCGGCCTTCGTCGAGAAGCCCGACCCGGCGACCGCGGCGCGCTACCTCGCGGACGGCTATTTGTGGAACTCGGGCAATTTCCTGTTTCGCGCCGATGTTTTGCTCGACGAGCTTCGCCGCCACGAGCCGGCCATGGCGCAGGCGGTCGCGGACGCCGTCGGGCAGGCGACGTCGGACCTCGGCTTCGTGCGGCTTGCCGCCGAACCGTTCGCGCGGGCGCCGCAGAAATTGATCGACTACGCGGTGATGGAGCGCACCGAGCGCGCCGCCGTGGTGGAGGGGCGGTTCCGCTGGTCCGACATCGGCAACTGGGCGGCGATCGCCGAAATCGCGGCGGCCGACGGCGCCGGCAACGTCACGCGCGGCCCGGCGGTCGCGCTCGACGCGCGCGATTGCCTGATCCAGGCCGATGACATCCTCACCGCGGTCATCGGCGTCGAGGACCTGATGGTGGTGACGACGCGGGACGCCGTGCTGGTCCTGCCGCGCGAGCGGGCGGAGGCGGTCAAGGAGCTGGTCGCCAGGCTCCGGCAGGCCGGCCGCACCGAGGCGACCGATCATCGCCGCGCCTACCGGCCGTGGGGGCATTTCGAATCGATCGACGCCGGCGAGCGGTTCCAGGTCAAGCGCCTGGTCGTCACGCCGGGCGGCACGCTGTCGCTGCAAAAGCATCTCCACCGCGCCGAGCACTGGGTGGTGGTGCGCGGCACCGCGGACGTCACGGTCGGCGAGCAGAAGAAAATCGTGCACGAGAACGAGTCGGTCTATATCCCGATCGGGGCCGTTCATCGGCTCGCCAACCCCGGCAAGATTCCGCTCGAGCTGATCGAGGTGCAGACCGGCAGCTATTTCGGCGAGGACGACATCATCCGCCTCGAGGATGTCTATCGCCGCGGCTGAGCCGGCAGGATAGGTTCATCCCGAGGTTCGAATCATGAGCGACCGCGTCGCATTGATCACCGGCGTCACCGGCCAGGACGGCGCCTATCTGGCCGAGCTCCTGCTCGGCAAGGGCTACGTCGTCCACGGCACCAAGCGCCGCTCATCCTCGTTCAACACCGCCCGCGTCGACCATCTGTTCCACGATCCGCACGAGGCAGGCGTGCGCTTCTTCATGCATTACGGCGACATGACCGACGCCACCAACCTCATCCGCATCATCCAGGAGACGCAGCCGGACGAGATCTACAATCTCGCCGCCCAGAGCCACGTGATGGTGTCGTTCGAGACGCCGGAATACACCGCCAATGCCGATGCGCTCGGCACGCTGCGGCTGCTCGAGGCGATCCGCATTCTCAAGATGGAGAAGCGCGTGCGCTTCTATCAGGCCTCGACGTCCGAGCTTTACGGCGACGTGGCCGAGGTGCCGCAGCGCGAGACGACGCCGTTCCAGCCGCGCTCGCCCTACGGCGCCGCCAAGCTCTACGCCTATTGGGTGACGGTGAACTACCGCGAAGCCTACGGCATCCACGCGTCGAACGGCATCCTGTTCAACCACGAGGGGCCGACCCGCGGCGAGACCTTCGTCACGCGCAAGATCACCCGCGCGGTGGCGGCGATCGAGCTCGGCCTGCAGGACAAGCTCTATCTCGGCAACCTCGACGCCCGGCGCGACTGGGGCCATGCGCGCGATTACGTCGAAGGCATGTGGCTGATCGTGCAGCAGCCCGAGCCCGACGATTACGTGCTCGCGACCGGCGAGGGCCACTCGGTGCGCGAGTTCGTCGAAAAGGCGTTCGGCCGCGTCGACAAGCGCATCGAGTGGAACGGGAAGGGGATCGAGGAACGCGGCATCGAGGCGCGCAGCGGGCGCGTTCTGGTGGAGATCGACCCGCGCTACTTCCGCCCGACCGAGGTGGACCATCTGCTCGGCGATCCGTCGAAGGCCCGCCAGAAGCTGGGCTGGCGCCACAAGGTCACGTTCGAGCAGCTGGTCGAGGAGATGGTCGACGCGGACCTCGAGACGGTGCGCGGCGAGCACGCGCGTCGCGATCGCCGCGATTGACCGCCCGCACGTTTTATGACGACGCCCGACCCCATCCTCGTGACCGGCGCCGCCGGCTTCATCGGCTTTCACCTGGCGCGCCGTCTCGCCGAGCAGGGCCGCTCCGTCGTCGGGCTCGACAATCTCAACGCCTACTACGATCCCCGGCTCAAGCAGGCGCGGCTCGATCGCCTCGCCTCATTCTCAAGCTTCCAGTTCGAAAACCTCGATCTCGCCGACCGCGCCGGCATGGCAAAGCTGTTCGCGCGGCACCGTTTTCCGTCGGTCGTGCATCTCGCCGCGCAGCCGGGCGTGCGGCACTCGCTGGTCGATCCGCACGCCTATGCGGACGCCAACCTCGCGGGCTTCCTCAATGTGCTCGAAGGCTGCCGCCACAGCGGTTGCCGCCATCTCGTCTATGCATCCTCCTCGTCGGTCTACGGCGCCAACGCGCGGCTGCCGTTCGACACCTCCGACAACGTCGACCATCCGCTCAGCCTCTACGGCGCGACCAAGAAGGCGAACGAGCTGATGGCGCACGCCTACGCCCACCTGTTCGCGCTGCCGGCGACCGGGTTGCGTTTCTTCACCGTCTATGGCCCGTGGGGCCGTCCCGACATGGCGATGTGGCTGTTCACCAAGGCGATCATCGAGGGGACACCGGTCCGCCTGTTCAACCACGGCCGGATGCGGCGCGACTTCACCTATATCGACGATGTGATCGAAGCGATGGCGCGGTTGATCGACAAGCCGCCGGCCGGCGATCCGCAGTGGTCGGGCACGCCTGATCCGGCGAGGAGCCGCGCGCCGTGGCGCGTCTACAACATCGGCAACAACCGTCCGGTCGAGGTGACCGAGGTCGTCCGCCTGATCGAGCAGGCGGTGGGCAAGCCGGCGATCCGCGAGCCGGCGCCCATGCAGCCGGGCGACGTGCCGGAGACCTGCGCCAATGTCGACGACCTCGCGGCGGCGGTCGGTTTCGCGCCGAAGACGCCGATCGCCGAGGGCATCGCGCGCTTCGTCGACTGGTATCGCGGCTACGCCGAAGGGAAGCTCGCATGAGTCCGCCGCTGTTGTTCGAGCTTTACGGCCGGCGCGTCCATGTCGCCGGCCACAAGGGCATGGTGGGCTCGGCGATTGTGCGCCGGCTCGCCGGCGAGGGCTGTGAAATTCTTGTCGCCGATCACGCGAGCCTCGATCTCGCCGATCAAGGCGCGACCGAGCAATGGCTCGCGCGCAACAAGCCCGACGCGATCTTCCATGCCGCCGCGCGGGTCGGCGGCATTCACGCCAACAGCACCTATCCGGCCGAGTTCATCGCCGACAATCTCGCGGTCGCGCTCAACGTCATCCGCGGCGCCCATGCGGCCGGCGTGAAGAAGCTGATGTTCCTCGGCTCGTCGTGCATCTATCCGCGATTGGCGCCGCAGCCCATGAGCGAGGATTTGCTGCTGACCGGACCGCTCGAGCCGACCAACGAATGGTACGCGGTCGCCAAGATCGCCGGCATAAAGCTGTGCCAGGCCTATCGCCGGCAGTTCGGCGCCGACTTCATCTCGGTCATGCCGACGAACCTCTACGGCCCCGGCGACAATTATCATCCCGAGGACAGCCACGTGCCGGCCGCGCTGATCCGCCGCTTCCACGCGGCGAAGGCCGCGGCGGCGCCGAGCGTCGTCGTGTGGGGAACCGGCGCGCCGCGCCGCGAATTCCTCGCGGTCGACGACCTGGCGGACGCCTGCGTATTCGTGATGAAGCACTATTCCGGCGACGGATTCCTCAACATCGGCACCGGCGCGGACGTCACCATCGCCGACTTCGCCCGCATGGTCGCCGAGGTGGTGGGCTATGCGGGTACGATCGCGTTCGACACGGCGCGTCCCGACGGCGCGCCGCAAAAGCTGCTCGACGTGTCGCGGCTCGACGCGCTGGGCTGGCGCGCGAGGACGCCGTTGCGCGATGGGCTCGCGGCGGCCTACGCGGATTTCCTCCGGCGCTACGGCAAGACATAGGCCTTCCCCGGATGCGATGCAGCGCGGAGCGAAGCGGAGTGGTGCATCGCTGATCCGGGGTCGAGGTTGCGAAAAATTCTGGACCCCGGGTCTGCAGCGCACCGTTGCGCGCTGCGCTGCGCCCGGGGAACGCCGAGCGTTACATCCGCTCGACCGTCGTCTCCACCGCGCGCTTGATCTCGCCCTCCGGCACCGGCCGCGCCGCGGCGGCGAGTCGCGGCAGGATGTCGGCGACGTTGTCGACCACCAGGAACTCCGCGGCGAGGTCGGACCGGATGAAGGCGAGCGCCTTCATGTGGTCAAGGAGCGCGAGCAGCGGATCCCAGAACCGCTTGATGTTGGCGATGGCGACGGGCTTGCGATGGCGGCCGAGCTGCGACCACGTGAGTTGCTCGACCAATTCCTCCAGCGTGCCGATGCCGCCCGGCAATGCGACGAAGGCGTCGGCGCGCTCGAACATCAGCCGCTTGCGCTCATGCATGTCGCGGGTGACGATCACCTCCTGGGCGCGGCCCAGCACCTGCTCGCGGCCGGTGAGAAAATCGGGAATGATCCCGGTCACGCGGCCGCCATGCTCGAGCACGGAGGTCGCGAGCGCGCCCATCAGCCCGAGCGAGCCGCCGCCATAGACCAGGCCGACGCGGTTCGTCGCCAGGATCTTGCCGAAGCTTCGCGCGGCTTCGCGGAACTGCGGATCGGCGCCGGGGCCCGAGCCGCAATAGACGCACACGGTTCGAATCGTGCTCATCCCGTGGATGTGGCATTGCGGTTCCGCGAGCGTCAAGGCGTCCGTCCGGCCCGGGTTGCCGGCGCGCGTGTTCTTCATGTTGTGGCCTTAATCGATCAATTCCTCGCGCTGTGTGGCCGCCATGCTGGTTGCAGTTAACGCGCCGGTCGCCGTTAACAAAACGCGCGGTCTTTCGTTCCGGGCGCGCCCACTTGGTGTAGGGTTGCGAATCGCAGCGGGGACCGGAGGTATTGCATGCGGGAAGGCGCCTTGTTCGGCGCAATGTTCGCTCTTGGCGTGACCTCGGTGGTCGTCGGGGTGGCGGCCACGCGCGTCATTTTTGAAAAGCCCTCGCTGAGCGCTGCGCCGTCGCCCTCTGTTTGGGAGAAGGTCCTCGCCGAGCCGCGCGAGCCGGCGCCATCGGCGACGGCAGCGCCGCCGGCACAGGCAAAAGAAACGCCTGCGCCTCCGCCTGCCGCGACCCCGCCGGCTGCTTCGCGCGCAAATGCTGCACCGGCGGTGAACGCACGCGAGAGCCCCCGCCGCGACGCGCCGTCCGCGGCGCCGGCAGTGCCGGTGACACCGCCACCCGCGGCAGCAACGACGACCCCGCCGCCGACCGATCGCCCGGCGGCTCCGTCCGCGACAGCCAAGAATTCGTCTCTCGCGCCGGCAGCAGCGCCTGCCGCCACGCCCGCGGCAAATGCCGCTGCCCCGTCTACGCCGCCCGCCTCGGCGAAAGAACCGCCCGCAGCCCCGCCGGCCGCGGCCTCTCTTGCTGCACCTCGCGCGAGCGCCGTCCCCGTGCCGAGCGCACGTCAGAGTGCTCGCGGCGATGCGCCTCCCGCGGCGCCGCCATCGCCGCCCGCAGCAACGGCAACCGCACCATCCGCATCCCCGCCGGAGCGCCCGGCAGCTCCGCCTGCGGCCGCCAAGGGTCCGCCGCCTGCGCGCGCGGCCCAGGTCCCGGCCGCCACCGCTTCCGCACCCCCGCGCGAGGCCGCCGCGCCGGCCCCGCCGGCAAAAGAATCATCTGCACCGCCGCGTGCTGCGGCATCCGCGGCGGCCCCGTCGCCGCCGGCGGCAACGGCGTCTCCAACGCCCGCGGCCCCGGCCGCCAACGTTCCGGCTGCTCCGCCTGCGGCCGTCAAAGTCTCGCCTCCGGCGCCGGTGGCGTCTGTCCCGGCCGCCACTGCCTCGCCCGCCGCGCGCGAGACCGCTCCGCGCGATGCGGCCGCGCCGCCTGCGACATCGGCGCCGGCGCCCGCGACGCCAACAGCGACTCCGTCGCCCGTCGCGCCACCTGCCGAGCGCCCAGCGGCTCCGCCTGCGGTCGTTACGATTGTGCCGCCAGCGCCGGCGGCGCCTGTTCCAGCCGCCACCTCTTCCGCCAGCACGCGCGAAGCCGCTCTGCGCGAGGCCGCTGCGCCACCAGCGCCGCCGCCGGCAGCGAAAGAGCCGCCAGCAACAGCCTCTCTCGCCACACCTCGCGCGACCGCCGCGCCCGCGCCGAGCACGCGCGAGAACGCCCGGGGTGATGCGCCATCGGCGGCACCGGCATCCGCACCCCCGGCGCCCCCAGCCGCCAAGAGTCCGCCACCCGCGCCGCCGGTAGCGCTTGCCGCCACGACGTCGACAACCCCGCGCGAGACCGCTGCCCGCGATGCCGCTGCGCCGCCCGTGCAACCCGCGTCGCCGCCTGCGACAGCCACGGCGACTCCGTCGCCGGTCGCGCCGCCCCCGCAGCGTCTGCCTGAAACGTCTGCCACCGTGAAGACATCGCCGCCTGCGGAACAGACCGTGCCGCCGCCGGCGGTCGCGGCTCCCGACGCCAGGGCCCCGATCTTCATCTTGCGCGCCGCGCCGGCGCGGCCGCGCGAGACCGAACCACCGAAGCCCCAAGCCCCGCCAGCCGCCGCATCGGCTGCGCCGCCGCCTGCCGCGTCCGCGCCCGAGCCGTATGCAACTGCGAGCGTGGGCGAGACCGCCGCGGCGCCGGCGGAGCCGTCGGGCATCGCGGTCGCACGGGGGTCGCTGAAATCCTCGCGGACCGCGCATGCGCGCGTCTCGAACCCGGCGCCTGCGCGGCCGTCCGCGGTCGCGCCGGCCGGCGAACGCCAGAAGATCGCGATCGTGCGCGGCGGACCCTATCTGCCCGGCATGGCGCGCGCCGGCCGCCTCCCGTTTGGTCCCCGCATCATCCACCTCGGCGCCGAGGCGCGCTGAACCGCCCGGCGTGCGAGCAGGCACTCGGCGCTCGGGCTGTCACGCGGCGAAAAACCTTCTATATGAAACCGGTTCGACGGTCCGTCCGTGCCCGCGGCCCGTCCCGTGCCGGGCCCCCGCATGAACGATAGCGCTGCCGCTCAAAATGCCGTGCCGCCCGCGCGGGCGCGGGCCGGGGACGGCACGCTGTTCGGCACCGTCGTGCGTCTGTGGCCCTACATCTGGCCGTCGGACCGGCGCGATCTCAAGCTGCGCGTCCTCGCCGCGACGGTGCTGCTGGTCTTCGCCAAGCTCGCCACCATCGCGGTTCCGTTCACCTTCAAATGGGCAACCGACGCCCTGGTCGGGCAGGGGACCGCGCCGGTCGCCGCCACCTCGTGGCTCACCTGGGCGCTGGCCGCGCCGATCCTGTTGACCATCGCCTATGGCGGCATGCGCACGCTCATGGCGCTGCTCACCCAGGTGCGCGACGGCCTGTTCGCCAAGGTGGCGATGCACGCGGTGCGGCGCATCGCCATCCTCACCTTCGAGCACATGCACCTGTTGTCGCTGCGCTTCCATCTCGAGCGCAAGACCGGCGGGCTCACCCGCGTGCTCGAGCGCGGGCGCAACGGCATCGAGACGATCGTGCGGATGGTGATCATCCAGCTCGTCCCGACGATCGTCGAGGTGGCGCTCGTCGCCGCCGTGCTGCTGCGCGCGTTCGACTGGCGCTACGTGCTGGTCGTCCTCGGGACGGTCACGCTCTACATGTGGTTCACCTATTCCGCCACCGAGTGGCGCATCGGCATTCGCCGCCGCATGAACGAGAGCGACACCGACGCCAACGTCAAGGCGATCGACTCGCTGCTCAATTACGAGACGGTCAAGTATTTCAGCGCCGAGGAGCGCGAGGGCCGGCGCTACGATCACGCGATGGCGCGCTACGAGGATGCGAGCGTCAAGGCCTATACGTCGCTCGCCGTGCTCAATGCCGGCCAGGCGGTGATCTTCACCCTCGGGCTCGGCTCCGCCATGGTGATGTGCGCCTACGGCGTCATGGCCGGCAAGCAGACTGTCGGCGATTTCGTCATGATCAACGCGATGATGATCCAGCTCTACCAGCCGCTCAACTTCATGGGCATGGTCTATCGCGAGATCAAGCAGGCGGTGATCGACATTGAGACCATGTTCGCGATGCTCGGGCTCGCGCCGGAGATCAGGGACCGGCCCGGCGCGCGGCCGCTCGAGGTGCCGCGCGGCGCGATCCGCTTCGAGGACGTGAACTTCGCCTACGAGCCCGAGCGGCAAATCCTCAAAGGCCTCTCGTTCGACGTGCCGGCCGGCAAGACCGTGGCGGTGGTCGGGCCGTCCGGCGCCGGCAAGTCGACCCTCTCGCGGCTGCTGTACCGCTTCTACGACGTGACCGGCGGGCGCATCCTGATCGACGGCCAGGACATCCGCGACGTCACCCAGGCGTCCCTGCGCGCGGCGATCGGGATGGTGCCGCAGGACACGGTGCTGTTCAACGACACCATCCGCTACAACATCCGCTACGGCCGCTGGGACGCCTCCGACCGCGAGGTCCAGGAAGCGGCGCGGCTGGCGCAGATCGACGGCTTCATCCGCCTCGCGCCCAAGGGCTACGAGACGGAAGTCGGCGAGCGCGGCCTCAAGCTGTCGGGCGGCGAGAAGCAGCGCGTCGCGATCGCCCGCACCATTCTCAAGAGCCCGCCCGTCCTGCTGCTCGACGAGGCGACCTCGGCGCTCGACAGCCACACCGAGAAGGAGATCCAGGACGCGCTCGAGCGGGTGTCGAAGAACCGCACGACGCTCGTCATCGCGCACCGGCTCTCCACCATCGTCGGCGCCGACGAGATCATCGTGCTCGACCAGGGCGCGATCGTCGAGCGCGGCACCCATCATCAGCTGCTGGCGGCGCGCGGGCTCTACGCCGGCATGTGGAACCGCCAGCGCGAGGCCGAGGAGGCGCGCGAGAAGCTCGCCCGCGTCGGCGAGGAGGTGCGCGCGCCGAACCGCGATCCGCCGCCCGTCGACGATCCGTTGATGGCGCCGCGCCCGATCGAGCCCGCGCCCGCGGACGCAGCGGAGTGAGATCTTTACCTCTCCCCGCTTGCGGGGAGAGGTCGGCTCGCGTAGCGAGCCGGGTGAGGGGGCCTCTACGCAAAGCGCACTTCCTCAGAGGCCCCCTCACCCCGACCCTCTCCCCGCAAGCGGGGAGAGGGAGAAGCGCGCGATCCGAGAGTCCGCATCGCCCATGTCCGTCCTCGCTTCCATCCGCGCGCAGCTGGTGCCCGTTCATCGCCAGGGCTATCCGTTCATCGGCGCCTTTGCGCTCTTGAGCATCGTCCTGTTCCTGGTGTGGTCGCCGCTCGGCTGGCTCGGGACCGTCGCGACCCTGTGGTGCGCCTATTTCTTCCGCGATCCGCCGCGCGTGACGCCGGTCGCCGACGGCCTGGTGGTGGCGCCGGCCGACGGCCGGGTGTGCCGCGTGGCCAACGCGGCTCCGCCCGCCGAGCTCATGCTCGGCACGGCGGCGCTGCCGCGCGTCTCGATCTTCATGAGCGTGTTCGACTGCCACGTGAACCGCAGCCCGTCGAGCGGGCGCATCGAGCGCATGGTCTATCGGGCGGGAAAATTCCTCAATGCCGACCTCGACAAGGCGAGCGAGGACAACGAGCGCAATTCGCTGGTCATCGCCGGCGCCGGCGGGCGTGTCGGCGTGGTGCAGATCGCCGGCCTCGTGGCGCGGCGCATCGTTCCGTTCGTGCGGGAAGGCGAGACGATCGGCGCCGGCGAGCGCATCGGCATGATCCGCTTCGGCTCGCGCCTCGACGTCTATCTGCCGGAAGGCGCCAGGCCGCTCGTGTCCGAGGGGCAGATCGCGATCGCCGGCGAGACGGTCATCGCCGACCTTGCCGCGCGCGACGCCGGCCGGGCGTTCCGGGTCGGCTGACGCCGCGCCATGTACGTTGCGCCATGGCGGCGCGTCACGCGAGTCATTATAATATGGACATGCTGTTTCCGCCCTTCGAGCCCGACCGCAACGAGCCGCGGCGCCGGCGCTTCCGTCCGATCCCGGTGCGCACGCTCGTGCCCAACGTGATCACCCTGCTCGCGCTGTGCGCCGGCCTGACCGCGATCCGCATGGCGGTCGAGGACAGGCTCGATCTCGCGCTCGCGGCCATCGTGTTCGCGGCGGCGCTCGACGGCATCGACGGGCGCATCGCCCGCCTGATCCGCGGCACCTCGCGCTTCGGCGCCGAGCTGGACAGCCTCGCCGACTTCGTCAATTTCGGCGTCGCGCCCGGGCTGATCCTTTATTTCTGGCAGCTCAAGGAGCTCAAGTCGGTCGGCTGGATCGCCGCCATGGTGTTCGCCATCTGCGCCGGGCTGCGCCTCGCGCGGTTCAACGTCGCCATCGAGGATCCCAATCGCCCGGCCTGGGCGTCGAATTTCTTCGTCGGCGTGCCGGCGCCCGCCGGCGCCATCACCGTGCTGCTGCCGATCTACGTGCATTTCCTCGACCTGCCCGCCGTGTCGTTTCGCGCGTCGCTCACCTTCCTCTACACGCTCGCGATCGCCTTCCTGATGGTGTCGCGGCTGCCGGTCTATTCCGGCAAGAAGCTCGGCACGCGGGTGCCGCGCGAAATGGTGCTGCCGGTGTTCGTCCTGGTGGTGTTGTTCGTGGCGCTGCTCATCAGCTATCCGTGGGAGGTGCTCACGCTCGGCACGCTGAGCTACCTGGCGTCCCTGCCGATGGGCTGGCTGTCGTATCGCCGGTTCGAGCAGGCCGCCGTTGGCCGCGCCGCGGCGACGGCGGAGCCGGCCGCCCCGGGAGCCGAGCCCGCACACCCCGCCGCGCCGGCGCATCCCGCGCCGCGCGAGGGCGACCGTCCGGCCCGGCTTAATTGAAACGCACCGACTGCCTCGACCATCCGGATTCCCTGCATGCGCCGCGCCACCAGCGTCATTGCCGCCGGCTCCGGCGATGACCGGGCCGCCGTCGACACGGTCATCCTCGACCTCGAGCGGCGCCGTGCGCCGCGCGGCCCCGTGCGCGGGGTCAAGGGAACGCCGTTCGAGCTTGCGCTCGACGGCGTCACGCTGCGCGGCGGCGACCTGCTGGTGCTCGACGACGGCGATGTCGTCGAGGTCGTCGCCGAGGCGGAGCCGCTGATCGAGGCGCGCGCGGCCGACCTCACGGCGCTGGCGCGGCTCGCCTGGCATCTCGGCGACCGGCACGTGGCGGTCCAGGTGCTGAGCAACCGGCTGCGCGCGCGGCGCGATCCGGCGATCGAGGCGCTGCTCGTGCGCCTCGGCGCAAAGGTCGTCGCCATCGAGGCGCCGTTCGATCCGGAAGGCGGCGCCTACCTCGCCACGCCGGGGCACGGCCATCATCATCGGCAGCACGATCACGGCCACGATCATGCGCACGGCCACGATCACGCGCACGAACATCAGCGGAGGAACAAATGACTGTCACGGTCGAACGCGACGGCGCCGTCACCACCGTCATCCGCGCGCGCGCCGAGGCGCGCAACGCCATGGATCCGAAGAGCGCCGACGCGCTGGTCGAGGCGCTCCTCGCCTTCGACCGCGATCCCTCCCAGCACGTCGCGGTCCTGTGGGGCGCCGGCGGGGCCTTTTGTGCCGGCTTCGACCTGAAATACGCCGCGAGCCTGATCGGCAGGGAACGGCCGCTCGCTTATCTCGATTTCCCCAAGGACGGCGGCGCGACGCCGCGCGGCCCGCTCGGGCCGACCCGGCTGCAGCTGTCGAAACCCGTCATCGCCGCGGTCGCAGGACCGGCGGTCGCCGGCGGCATGGAGCTCGCGATGTGGTGCGACCTGCGGGTGATGGAGGAGACCGCCTACATGGGCGTCTATTGCCGCCGCTGGGGCGTGCCGCTGATCGACGGCGGCACGGTGCGTCTGCCGCGCCTCGTCGGCCGCGGCCGCGCGCTCGACATCATCCTCACCGGCCGCAAGGTGCCGGCGCAGGAGTGCTATCGCATCGGGCTGTGCGAGCGCCTCGTTCCGCACGGGCAGAGCCGCGCGGCCGCCGAGGCGCTGGCGCACGAGATCGCGCGGTTTCCCCAGGAATGCGTGCGCGCCGACCGCCGCTCGGTGTGGCTGCAGGAGGGCCTCTGCGAGCGCGACGCGCTGCGCGCCGAATGGCAGAATTCAGCCGGCGTGGTCGCCAGCGAAGGCGCCGCCGGCGCCGCGCGCTTCGCCGCCGGCAGGGGCCGGCACGGGGATTTCGTCGACATATGATGTCGACGAAATCAGTGATCAGTGATCAGTTATCAGTAATCATGGGAAAGAGGCTTATGGCCCGTCGCAATCTCCTTCGCTTTCTGATCACTGATCACCGATCATTGTCATGAGTCGTCTCACCAACAAAGTCGTGCTCGTCACCGGCGCCGCCGGCGCGATCGGCTCGGCCATTGCCGAGGCCATCGTGCAGGCGGGCGGCATCGCCATCGCGACCGACCTTGCCGGAAGCGCGGGCATCGACCATGCCCTCGACGTCACCGCGGAGGAGGATTGGCTGCGCGTCGTCGGCGAGATCGGGCGCGCCGCCGGCCGGCTCGACGGCCTTGTCAATGCGGCCGGCATCGCCGTGCTCGGCACCGTGGAGGACACCGAGCTTGCGGCGTGGCGCAAGGTGATGGCCGTCAACCTCGACGGCACCTTCCTCGGCTGCAAGCACGCGCTCGCGCTGATGAAGCGCAACGGCGGCTCGATCGTGAACATTTCGTCCGTGTCGGGCCTGGTCGGCGGCTACAACTTCGCCGCCTACAACGCGTCGAAGGGCGGCGTGCGGCTGCTCTCGAAATCGGTCGCGCTGCACGGCGCCCGGCTTGAGCCGAAGGTGCGCTGCAATTCGGTGCATCCCGCCTTTATCGAGGGGCCGATGGCCGACGCGATCATCGCCGCGACCAGCGATCCGGCGCGCGCGCGCACCCGCATGACCCGCGACGTTCCGCTCGGCCGCTTCGGCCGCCCGGCCGAGGTCGCTGACATGTGCGTCTATCTCTTGTCCGACGAATCCGCCTTCGTCACCGGCGCCGAGTTCGTCATCGACGGCGGGCTGACGTCCAGATGACGGACGACAGATGACAGAGGACGGACGACAAATGCGAGCGCCTCAACAAAGCTCTTTATCTGTCGTCTGTCATCTGTCATCTGACATCTGGTATCCCGGCATCAGCTTGTACGGGTGCTCCCAGTTCGGCAGCGCCCGGATGCGGTCGAGCCAGCGTGCGATCGCCGGGTACTCCGCCGCGATGTCGAAGCCCAATTCGTTGGACGGATAGAACAAATAGCCGCACAGCGAAACGTCGGCGATGGTGGGCTTCGCGCCGACCATGAACGGTTTCTCCGCGAGGTGCTTCTCCACGATCTTGAACGCGGCGACGATGCGTCCCTTGAGGAACTCGTGCACCGCCGCTTCACCGCTCTTGGCGAAGGCGCGCAGAAACCGGTAGGTCGCGACGTAGCTGGTGAATTTGTGATTGTCGAACAGGATCCAGCGCAGCGCCTCGCGCCGCTCGTCCTCACCTTCGCCGCCGAGCCGGCCCGAGCGCTCGGCGAGATAGGTGAGGATCACGCCCGATTGGCTCAGCTTCCTGCCGACGTGCACCAGCACCGGCGCCTCGCCCATCTCGTTCACCTCGGCGCGGTAGGCGTCCGAGCGCGTCTCGCCCTTGAAGAAATCGACGAACGCCGGCGTCCAGTCGGCGCCGATGAGGTTGAGCATCAGCGCCGCCTTGTACGAGTTGCCCGACTGGGCGAAGCAGTGGAGCTGATATTCGGCCATGATGGATCCTCGATTGTTGTACGTAGCCCGGATGAGCGAAGAGAAATCCGGGTCTGATCCGGTGTATTGGCGCAAACGCCACAAGCCGGTTAGGTCAGGTCTCCTTACCTACTTGGAAGGGAGACTCGGCATGAATGCGCGCTTCGGATACAAGGCGGCCGGGAGCGTTCATGGTTCCATCTGGCGACGATCTTACCATCATTCTGTTTCTTGTTGGGACGGGCCTCATGTTTGGGGTGTCTGCCATGACCGCTGCCGGCTGGAGACATCCCGTTCTTATCTTCGGCTTGTTTGGCCTTGGGGCGTTATTTTTCGCGGCCGGAATCGGCTGGCCATTCGTCAAGACGATTTCCCCTCCTGCCAGCGAGATAGTTCGGCAGGTTGCCGTCAGTCCGGCCGCTTGGTTTTGCGTGCTGGTTCTCGGTCTCGCTGCTGCGCTTCTTTACAGGCGCGGGCAGCCGCCATCGGTTTCTGCGCCGGTTGCGGCAAAGCGGCAGGAGCGACGCTGGTACACGTACTCTGCAATTCGCCTGCTTGCGGCGCCAGAACTGCAAACCGCAGCAACGTCAAATGCAGAGAATGTTAGAGAGGCGCAACGGAAATATGATGAGGCGATGGAAGGATTCAAACATTTTGCGATAGCAGGCTTAGATTCGATGATGTCTAAAGAATGGATGCAAGCCAAAAGCCGAGCCGATACGCTTCATGAGGAGCTTCGCATGCAAAGAAAACATTTAAGTGCGAGCCATAGGCGTGTCATGGACTATATTTATAAACAGTTACAGGAAGGGACTTTCGTGGCGAGAGCCTTCCTAACGCCAGTAAATAAGCATCCCGAACAGATTATTATTCCGGCCGCGCAATGGCGATTTCTCAGATTCAATGACGATTTAAGCGAAGCGTCCGGGCAGGACATT
>DASPZC010000281.1:0-5291 GCA_035636455.1 Xanthobacteraceae bacterium | reverse complement strand
TCGTCCGGATCCTGGCCCTCCGGCAGCATGGCGAAGTGCAGGCTCTTGCCCGGCTTGAGCTGCGGCAGGGCGAGATCGACCGCCCGGTAGGCGGCGCGGCGGCCGGCCTGATCGCCGTCGAAGCACAGCACCGGCTCGTCGGCCATCCGCCACAGCAGCGCCAGCTGGTCCTCGGTCAGCGCGGTGCCGAGCGGCGCGACCGTCGCCTCGTAGCCGGCCGTCACCATGGCGATGACGTCGACATAGCCCTCGACCGCGATGACACGCGCCCCCTGGTGCGCGGCCGCGCGGGCGGCGGCGCCGTTGTAAAGGCTCGCGCCCTTGTGGAAGAGCGGCGTCTCCGGCGAATTGAGGTATTTCGCCTGGACGTCGTCGCCCAGCGCCCGGCCGCCGAAGGCGATCACCCGCCCGCGGAAATCGCTGATCGGAAAGATGACCCGGTCGCGGAAGCGGTCGAACGGCAACGCAATGTCCTCGCCGGCGATGAGCAGGCCGGGTTCGACCATGTCGGGCACCGATATGCCCTGCGCGCCCAGATGCTCCTTGAGCGCATAGCGCTCGGGCGGCGCATAGCCGAGGCGGAATTTGAGCTGGGTCGCCGGCTGGATGCCGCGATCGGCGAGATAGCCGCGCGCCTTGGCGCCGGCGCGCGCGGCCAGTGTGGCCTCGAAAAACTTGGCGGCAAGCTCGACCACGTCGTGCAGCGTCTTGCGCCGCTCCTCGCGCGCCTCTGCTTCCTTGGACACCGTGGGCATCGGCAGCCCGGCCAGCCCGGCAAGCCGCTCGACCGCCTCGGGAAACGTCAGCCCCTCGGTCTCCATGACGAAGCCGAAAATGTCGCCGTGCTTGCCGGAGGAGAAGTCGTGGAAGAAGCCCTTCTGGTCGTTGACCGTGAACGAGGGCGTCTTCTCCTGGTTGAACGGCGAGAGCCCCTTCCACTCGCGCCCGGCTTTCTTGAGCTTGACGCGCCGGCCGACCACTTCCGAGACCGGAAGCCGGATGCGCAATTCGTCGAGGAACTGGGGCGGGAAACGCATGGCGAATCACGGCTAGACTACCGCTTCCGTCTCCATTCCTGGCAAATAAGGCGCGATTCGAAAGCTGTTGGTCCCGCTATTCACAGTTTCCGAGCTCGCTCTCGCCGGAGCCGCTCGGAGAGGCCCTGCATGAACGTGCTTGCCGTCCCGATATACATACGTATATACAGAGGCGGCCAGAATCGATCCCGGGCATTCCGAATGGAGCCGCAAATTGTCGGTTGGCTGCATTAATGGGCGACGACATAGGGGAGTTGTTTGCGCACATCCGCGCATTCGAATGGGACGAGCGAAAGCGGCAAATCAATCTGCGCGAACACAGTATCGACTTTCGGGACGCGCAACGGGTGGTCGATGAGGCGAACTTCATCAGGCGGTCGGACAGAAAAGGCGAAATCCGCTTCATCATCTATGGGTTCGTCGATGGCCAGGAAATCGTCGTCATCTGCACGTTCCGCGGCGACCGCTGCCGCCTCATCTCCGCACGCCGAGCGAGAAAAGATGAAAGAAGAAAATATCACGGTCGTCTCGCGCTACGATCCAAGACGGGGCAAGACTGATTGGAAGAAGGTCGCAAACCTTACCGACGCGGAAATAGAAGCCGCGATGGCCAGGGATCCCGAATGGGCCGACTTCGATGATTTCGATTGGTCAGAAGCCGTCCTCGTCATTCCACCCAGTAAAAAAGCGATCTCCATCCGCATTGACGCGGACGTGCTCGACTTCTTCAGGAGGCAGGGCTCAGGCTACCAGCGGCGCATGAACGCCGTCCTGCGCTCGTACATGCAGCAGAAACGCAAGAAGCGGGCATAGGCCGCTCTATCCCGCCAGCAGCCCCTTTACGATCGGGCTCGCCTTGCCGAAATCCATCCGGCCGGCATAGCGCTGCTTGAGCGCCCCCATCACCTTGCCCATGTCCTTCATGCCCTGGGCGCCGATCTCCGTGACCACGCCGGCAATCGCGGCCTTGGCCTCCTCCTCCGACATCTGGCTGGGCAGGTAGCCGGCGATGATCGCGATCTCCTCGCGCTCCTGGGCGGCAAGCTCCGGCCGGCCGCCCTTCTCGTACAGCTCGATCGATTCCTGGCGCTGCTTGATCAACTTCTGCAGCAGGCCGAGCAGCTCGTCGTCGCCGAGCGGCGGCTTGGCCTGGCCGCGCGCCTCGATGTCGGCGTTCTTGAGCGCCGAATTGACCAGCCGCAGGGTCGAGACGCGGCGCTTGTCGCCGCTTTTCATCGCGTCCTTCAGGGCGTTGTTGATGTCGTCGCGCAGCACGGCACACCTGTCATTGTTTGGCGCGCTTTCCGGGCGGCCGACCGGTGCCCACTCGGCCTGAAAGCGCGCGACGGGCGACTCGCGCCGCCCCTTGCCTCGGGAAACATTATACGCAAGTAAGGACGCATGACCGACAAGCAAGCGAATTCGGGCTGGACCGAGCCGCGGCCGACCGCCGTCCTGGTGCTCGCCGACGGCACGGTGCTCGAAGGCCATGGGCTCGGCGCCACCGGCCATGCGGTCGGGGAAGTGTGCTTCAACACCGCGATGACCGGCTACGAGGAAATCCTCACCGACCCGTCCTATGCCGGCCAGATCATCACCTTCACGTTCCCGCACATCGGCAATGTCGGCACCAACGAGGAGGACATCGAGACCGTCAACCTGGCGGCGACGCCGGGCGCCTGCGGCGTGATCCTGCGCACTTCGATCACCGACCCGTCGAGCTATCGCGCCACGCGTCATCTCGACCAATGGCTCAAGAGCCGCGGCGTCATCGGGCTCGCCGGTCTCGACACCCGCGCGCTCACCGCCCTGATCCGCGAGAAGGGCATGCCGAACGCGGTGATCGCCCACGCGCCGTCAGGAGAATTCGACCTTGCGGCGCTCGAGCGCGAGGCGCGCGCGTGGCCCGGCCTCGTCGGCATGGACCTGGTGCCGATGGTGACGAGCGGCCAGCGCTTCACCTGGGACGAGACGCCGTGGGAATGGGACAAGGGCTACGGCCGGCAGGATCACCCCGCCTACCACGTGGTCGCCATCGACTACGGCATAAAGCGCAACATCCTGCGCCAGCTCGCCGGCAAGGGCTGCAAGGTGACCGTGGTGCCGGCGCAGACCTCGGCCGAGGACATTCTGGCGCTGGCGCCGGACGGCGTGTTCCTGTCCAACGGCCCGGGCGACCCGGCGGCGACCGGCGCATACGCCGTGCCGGTGATCCGCCAGGTCATCGACTCCGGCGTCCCGACCTTCGGCATTTGCCTCGGCCATCAGATGCTCGGCCTCGCGGTCGGCGCCACCACCATGAAGATGCATCAGGGCCACCACGGCGCCAACCATCCGGTGAAGGACCTCACCACCGGCAAGGTCGAGATCACCTCGATGAACCATGGTTTCGCCGTCGACCGCACCACCCTGCCGGCGAACGCGCAGGAGACGCACGTGTCGCTGTTCGACGGCTCCAATTGCGGCATCGCGCTCAAGGACCGGCCGGTGTTCTCGGTGCAGTATCACCCGGAGGCTTCGCCCGGCCCGCGCGACAGCCATTATCTCTTCGCGCGTTTCGTCGACATGATGCGGGAGCACAAGCAGAGGACGGATGACAGACGACGGATGACGGAGAAGAAGAGCGCGTAGCCGGCGATCCTCCGTCATCTCTCGTCCGCTTTTTCCTCGGGCCGGAACCGCCGGCGCCGGCACGGCGTTGATGTCCGGCCACTCGGAGCTTCTCGGATGACGCACACCGCAAGCGCCGCCGTCGAGGACGTGCGCCCCCTCACCTTCCTGTTCGCCGACGACGGCCTCGTTCCCAACAATCCGGCGCTGCCGTTCCTGGTCTATCGCAAGGCGATCGACGTGTCGGACGCGCGCGATCCGGCCTCGGTGGTCGAGCGGACGTTTGCGCGGCACGGCTGGGGCGACATGTGGCGCAACGGCGTCTATCCGTTCACGCATTATCACTCACGCATCCACGAGGCGCTCGGCGTGGCGCGCGGTCGCGCCCGCGTGCGCTTCGGCGGCAAGTACGGCGAGGAGCTCGAGATCGAGCCGGGCGACGTCGCGGTGCTGCCCGCCGGCACCGGTCACCAGCGCATCTCGGCGAGCAACGATTTCCTCATCGTCGGCGCCTATCCGCCCGCCGGCGCCTATGACCTGTGCCGCGCCACGCCATCCCAGCACGAGCGCGCCAAGGCGACGATCGCCGACGTGCCGATGCCCGAGACCGATCCGGTCTACGGCCGCGACGGACCGTTGCTCGCGCTGTGGCGCAGGTAACCGCGATCGTTCAAACGTCATGCTCTGACGCGCCTGGCAACGCACCAGGTCTTAGAGCATGTCCCGTTCCTTCGGAATCGGGACATGCTCTAGAATCATCGAGTGGCGCATGTTCTTATCGGCGAACCGGTACCCACTTCGCCGGAACATGCGCTAATTGACGGCGTGCTTTTTTCCCGCGCCTGCGGCAAACTCCGCACAGCATGATCCGGAAAAGTAGGAACCGGTTTTCCGAAAAGATCATGCTCAAACAAGAGCCGCCGGAGGCGCCGGACATGAACGAGCAGATCGCAGCCCTTCAGGACGACATGATCGCGTGGCGGCATGATCTCCATGCGCATCCCGAATTGGGCTTTGAGGAACACCGGACGTCGGATTTCGTCGCCGCCAGGCTTGCCGAGTTCGGCGTCGAGGTGCATCGCGGCCTCGCCGGCACCGGCGTCGTCGGCACCCTGCGCGCCGGAAGCGGCAGCCGCGCCATTGCGTTTCGCGCCGACATGGACGCGCTGCCGATCGAGGAGAAGAACGCCTTCTCCCACGCATCGAAGCATCCCGGCGTGATGCACGCGTGCGGGCACGACGGCCACACCGCCATGCTGCTCGGCGCCGCGCGCTATCTCGCGGCCAACCGCGACTTCGACGGCGCCGTGCACTTCATCTTCCAGCCGGCCGAGGAGAACGACGGCGGCGGCAAGCGCATGGTCGAGGAAGGCCTGCTCGATCGCTTCCCGGTCGAGAATGTGTTCGCCCTTCACAACTGGCCGGGCCTCGAATTCGGCAAGCTCGCGGTGCGCGTCGGGCCGCAGATGGCGGCGCGCGACAATTTCTCCATCGCGGTGCGCGGCACCGGCTCGCACGCGGCCATGCCGCACCTGGGCGACGACCCGGTCATCGCCGCCTGCCGGATCGTCTCGGCCGCGCAGGCGATCGTGAGCCGCGTCGTCGACCCGGTGGAAGCGGTCGTGCTGAGCTTCACCCAGATTC
>DASPZC010000280.1:0-1724 GCA_035636455.1 Xanthobacteraceae bacterium | reverse complement strand
TCGCGCGGCTCGTAAGGCAGCGACATGTAATCCCGCGCATCCGGCTTCGCGAGCTCGCGCAGCAGGAGCGCGGCATCGCGCACATTGCGCGTCATCGGACCGGTCACCCGGCCGAGATACGGCGGGTAGATCGGCACCCGGCCGAGGCTCGGCTTCAGCGCAAAGATGCCGTTATAGGCCGCGGGCAGGCGCACCGAGCCGCCGATGTCGGTTCCGAGCGCCAGCGGGCCATAGCCGGCGACGATGCCGGCGCCCGCGCCCGAGCTCGAGCCGGCCGTGTTGCGCGCAAGATCCCAGGGATTGCGGGTGATGCCGTGGAGGCTCGACACGCCGGATGCGAGCATGCCGTAGTCCGGCATACTCGTCTTGCCGAGCAGCACGCATCCGGCTTCCCGGACGCGCGCGGAAGGCGGCGCGTCGGCTGCAGCCGGCGTCATATCGCCCGCCGCGGTGCCGATCGGCGTCGGCACCCCCTTCGTAGCGATATTGTCCTTGATGGTGATCGGCACGCCGTCGAGCGGACTGAGCGGTTCGCCCGCGCGCCAGCGCCGCTCCGAGCTCGTCGCCTGCGCCAGCGCGCCGACCGCATCGATCACGTACATCGCATGGATCTTCGGCTCCCACGCCTCCATCCGGCCGAGCGCGGCTCGGGTCACCTCGACCGGCGACACTTGGCGGGTGCGGTAGGCGGTCGAGAGCTCCGCGGCGCTCAGATCGTGGAGCGTGGCCATGGTTTCCTCCGGCAATCGCTGGGATATTCTATGGCCGGCGCGAGCGGGGAACGAAATTTCTTATCAGTGTCGCAGCCGCACGAGAGCCGCGCTCGCTCCGGGTACATCGACGAGAACGTGCCCGCTCGCGAACTGTAGCATTTCGGGGGCCGCAGGTGCCCAGCGGCCGGATGCATCGATGCTCGCGCCGCCGAACGTCAGTCCGGTCGCGGCCTCCAGGCTCGGCGCGGCGAGCCGCATTGCGGAAGCCGCCGCGAAGCGCCGCCCCGGATCGATGCGCACACGCGCGCCGCGCGCATCCTTGTTGATCAGGCAAACGCGCAGCGAGCCGTCGTCCGCGCGTGCTGCGAAGCTCGCGAGGTTGAGATCGGCCTTCAGCCGCGCCGGGACCAGCGCCCCGCGCGCGGCCTGCGCGAACAGCAGCATGCCGTAGTGGAGCGGCTGCGCATGATGCGGCGCGGCGCTTCCCGCGATCGGCGTGTAGACCTTGTCGGGGCCGCCATGGAAATTGACGCCGGCGCCGCCGGCCGCCGCGACCTGGAACATCAGCTCGGCGCCCCACAGCGCCGCGCCCAGCGTGTCGCTGACACCCGGCCGGCCGCCGGCGTAGACCGAGTTCGTCTCCGCGATCCGATAGGGCAGGCGATAGGTGCGGCCAAAACCTTCGAGCTTGCGCAGCACCGGCTCGATCTGCGCGGCGGAGCCCAGCAGCTTCGGCAGCGTCACGCCCGGATCGGTCGCAGGCCCCGCCGCATAATAGTGCCGGGTCAACAACACGAGATTTTCAGGCTCCGCGTCGGCGAACGCCTTTATCCAGTCGGTCTCGGCGGCGACGTCCGGCCCGGCGAAGCACGCATCCGGCACGCGGGCATGGATCGCCGCGTGGAATTTTCGCCATTCCGCAACGAAGGTCTGGACGTCGTAGCTCGCGGGCCGCACGGCCGACCAGCGCCCGAAACCGTCCGGCTCGTTGCCGATCTGGAACGCGATGAG
>DASPZC010000279.1:0-5580 GCA_035636455.1 Xanthobacteraceae bacterium | reverse complement strand
TTCTACAAGACCGGCGTCGTGTTCCTTGCCTGGCTCAACGGCCTGCAGGACCATTTCGTGATGATCGGCGGCCAGCAGAGCGCGCGCTCGCTGCTGCATCTCGCCGAGCTGTTCCGCCTCGCCGACAAGGCGCGGGTGCTGCACGACCCGGAATTGGCCGCCGCGCGGATGGGGAAGTTATTGGCGGTGCATGGGCTCGCGTGATCCTCCCCCGCTTGCGGGGGAGGACGGCGCACGAGTCGCGCTAATCCCTCCCCTGCAAGGACCCGCAAGCGGGGGAGGGATAAGATCACCACATGCGCACCGAAGGTCTCGCCATCAATCTCGCCACCGTGCGGCGGCAGTGGAACTTGCGCGCGGCGGTCGAGGCCTGCGCGCGGCACGGCATTCGGGCGGTCGATCCGTGGCGCGATCAGGTGGCGGCGACCGGCCTCGAGGAGGCGGCGCGCATCATGCGGGACAACGGCATGCGCGTCACCGGCCTGTGCCGCGGCGGCATGTTCCCGGCGGCCGCCGACGCCGCCCGCGCGGCGGCGATCGACGACAACCGCCGCGCCATCGACGAGGCGGCCGCGCTTGCGGCCGATTGCCTGGTGCTGGTGGTCGGCGGCCTGCCGCAGGGCTGCCGCGACATCGACGGGGCGCGGGCGATGGTGGCGGACGGGCTCGCGGCGATCCTGCCGCACGCGCGCGCCTGCAAGGTGCCGCTCGCGATCGAGCCGCTGCATCCGATGTACGCCGCCGAACGCGCCTGCGTGAACACGCTCGCGCACGCGCTCGACCTGTGCGACCTCCTGGGCGACGGCGTCGGCGTCGCTGTCGACGTCTATCACGTGTGGTGGGACCCGGACCTCGCGCGGCAGATCGAGCGGGCGGGCGCGACGGGGCGCATCCTCGCCCATCACATCTGCGACTGGCTGGTGCCGACGCGCGACCTGCTCAACGACCGCGGCATGATGGGCGACGGCGTGATCGATCTGCGCGCCATCCGGCGGATGATCGAGACGGCCGGCTATCACGGCCCGCAGGAGGTCGAGATCTTCTCCGCCGCCGACTGGTGGACACGGCCGGGCGAGGAGGTCATCCGCACCTGCATCGAGCGCTACAATTCCGTGTGTTGAACGCGGCGCGAGAGCATGATCCCGAAAAGTGGGTACCGGTTTTCGGAAAAGATCATGCTCCAATAAAAATCCCGGCTGCGGCGGGCGTGGGATTCATGTAAGACCTATTCACATGATCTGGCACAAGCATTCCGGGCGCCGCGGCTATCATCACGGCAATCTGCGCGAGGCGCTGATCAAGGGCGCGCTCGAGCTGATCGCCGACAAGGGGCCGGCGGGCTTCACCATCGCGGAGGCGGCGCGCTCGGCCGGGGTGAGCCCGGCGGCGCCCTACCGCCATTTCCGCGACCGCGACGCGCTGCTCGCCGACGTGGCGCTGCGCGGGTTCGAGCGTTTCACGGACGACCTGGCGCGCGCCTGGAACGACGGCCGGCCGGAGCCGATCCGCGCGTTCGAGAACGTCGGGCGGGCCTACCTGGCCTTCGCGCGGCGCGAGCCTGCCTATTACTCGGCCATGTTCGAGAGCGGGCTTCCCCTCGACGACAATCCCGAGCTGCGCCAGGCGGGCGAGCGCGCGTTCGAGATTCTGCGCCACGCCGCCGAGGTGCTGTGCGCCGGGCTGCCCAAGGACAAGCGGCCGCCGGCGCTGATGATGGCGCTGCACATCTGGGCGTTCTCGCACGGCGTCGCCTCGCTATTCGCGCGCGGCGACGGCGCCGCGCGCAGGCTGCCGATGCCGCCCGAGGAGCTGCTCGAAGCCGGCGTCCTGCTCTATCTGCGCGGGCTGGGGCTCGCCGGCGGCGCGCCGCCGGGGGACCAACCCAAGGCGCCTTGACAGGCGCCGGCCGTGGACGTAAATGTAAATGTGACTTACATTCACATACGCCCAAAGGATGAGCGCCATGAACATCGCGGCGACATTGGACGAGGTCCCAAAGCCGGCCTGGATTGCGCTGATGGTTCTCGCGTTCATCGTGTTCTGGCCGCTGGGACTGGCGATCCTGGCCTACCTGATATGGAGCCGACGCATGGGATGTTGGACACACGGCCGCAGCTGGCAGCACGGCCAGCGCTACGCGGAAGCGGCGCAGCGCTGGTGCGGCCCCTCGCGCGGCGGCGCCTCGAGCGGCAACCGCGCGTTCGACGAATATCGCCAGGAAACCTTGCGGCGGCTCGAAGAGGAGCAGCGCGACTTCGTCGCGTTTCTCGAGCGCCTGCGCTTTGCCAAGGACCGGGCCGAGTTCGACCAGTTCATGGCCGAGCGCCGCCAGCGCCCGCCCGAAGGGCCACAGCCCCAGCCGCAGGGGTGAGACTCAGGCCCAGTTCTTCAACGGCTCGTACACTTACAGGCCGGGAGAGAAAGGTTTTCTCGGTCGCCAGTCGTTGGCGGTCAAGGACTATCTGGGCTGAAATAGAAGAAGGCTGAGAAAGGCGTCCCGAGCAGCCAGGCTTGCCGCTTCAAAGTGCATCAACGCGGTTCTGGCTGTATTGATGGCCAGCGCGGCATCCGAACTCCGGATGCGGATGGACGGATCGTAATCCGCCGAATGCCTCTTCTCCTGTAGCTCAAGCACCGCGACCGCAAAGCTCTGTATGTCCGTGCCGAAGCCGTCAGGCGGCACGTATGGCCTATATTTGACCGATGCTTGAGCATTCTTCACCTCGAGACACAATCTGCGAAGTGCACCGTGATCCACGCTGCGATAAACGAGACTGTATTGTATGCTGGATTGCTTCGTTGAACCGATGAATTTGTTGGCGGCGGCAGCGAGAACCGCATGGAACACGCCATAATAGGCCGATGAGATAGCGCGCCTCAGGTCCACCTGCCTTGGCGGTCCGTGCGGCGGCGGCACTTTCAGCTTGTCTGCCTGCTCGAATAAATGTTCAGGATTCAGTATCGCCACTGTATTCGAGCTCTTCTTCGGTCGCGTACTCCACGATTGGAAATCGCTCGTCTCCGGCCTCGCGAAGCCGATTGTGTATCTGGACCAAGGTGTCCACGACCGCATCCCCCTTTATCTTCGGCGCGGAATCGGGGGCGATAACAATTGTAATCCGCAAAGCGTCCTGGCCCGTGGAGTCGCTGGTCGGCTCGCTGATGACCCGGCCACTGGCATAGGGCGCCAAGTTCGCTGTAGCGACCTCACGCACGATTTGATTGATCTTGTCCTGGTTGAGCATGTTACCAGCTTAGTCCCGTCGATGTGCAATTGCACTCGGAAAATTGCGATCCGGCTGTGCGACCCTCGCTCAGCTGCGCACCCGGCCGCCGTCGACGTTGAGCGTCTGGCCGGTCATGAACGCGGCATCGTCGCTGGTGAGAAACGACAAGGCGCCGACCAGATCCTCCGGTACCTCACCGCGCTTGATCGCCTGCAGGTTGGCGACGGCGGCGAATTCCTCGTCCATGCTGGCGAGGCCGGCACGCGGCGCGCGCGCCAAGGTGCCCGGCGTGCGCGTGAGGCCGGGCGCGATCGCGTTGACGGTGATGCCGTGCGGAGCAAGCTCGGACGCGAGCGCGCGGGTGAAGCCGACCGCCCCGCCTTTGCTCGTCACGTAGTGCACGAAGCCGACCACGACCGAACCGAGCGTGCTCGAGGCCATGTTGACGATGCGCCCCCAGCCGCGCTGCTTCATGCCGGGAACGAAGGCGGCGCTCACGAGAAACAGGCTGTCGAGGTTGATCGCCATCAGGCGACGCCACTCGGCGAAGGTCATCTGCTCGAACGGCTGAACCGGAAAGATGCCGGCGCAATTGACCAGGATGTCGCAGCGGCCGAAGCGGCGCTCGACTTGCTGCTTGAGCGCGGACACCGACTCAGGCGACGCCACGTCGCATGTGCAGGCAAGCGCCTCGCGGCCCGCCGCTTCGACCAGCGCCACCGTCTCGTCCGCCGGCGCGATGTCGGCGACGGCGATGTGCACGCCGTCCTGCGCCAGCCGCCGCGCAAAGGCCTGGCCGATGCCGTTCGCAGCGCCGGTGATGACCGCGACTTTGTCCTGATGACCCTGGCCCACGTGCCTACTCCTATTTGCTATTTGCTACTCGCTATTCGCTATTTGCTATTGTCACATCCGCGACGGGAGGAACGTCGCCAGGATCGGAAAGGCGATCAGAATCACCAGGCGAACGAGATCGGTGACGATGAACGGCAGCACGCCGTAGAAGATGGTCGAGAATTTCACGTCCTGCACCACGCTCTTGATGACGAACACGTTCATGCCGACCGGCGGATGGATCAGGCCGAGCTCGACCGTCATGACGATGATCACCCCGAACCAGATCGGATCGAAGCCGAGGGTCATGATCACCGGAAAGATGATCGGGATGGTCAGGATGATCATCGCCAGCGCGTCCATCAGGCATCCGAGCACCAGGTACATCAGCATGATCAGCGCCAGCACCCCGTAGCGGCCGAGGCCGAGGCCGGTGAGGAACTCGGTGACCTTCTGCGGCGTCTGGGTGACGGTGAGAAAATAGCCGAACAGCAGCGCGCCGATCAGCACGGTGAACACCGCGGCGGCGGTGCGGGTCGCCTGCAGCAGCGAGCGCTTGATCTCGACGTCCCTGAGACGGCCGCGCAGCACGCCGATCACGAAGGCGCCGGCGGCGCCGACGCCGCCCGCCTCGGTGGGCGTGAATTTCGGCAGGAAGGGCAGGCCGTAGAGGCCGCCGATCACGAAGGCGAACAGCAGGAGCGGCGCCCAGATGTCGCGGAACGCGTCGATGCGCTCGCGCCAGGTGCTGCGCGGGCCGGCCGGCAGGAAGCCGGGGCGCACCCAGCCGATCACCGCGATGGTGAGCATGTACATGGCGCCGGCGAGCAGGCCGGGCAGGATGCCGGCGAAGAACAGCTTGCCGATGTCCTGCTCGGTGATGATGCCGTAAACGGCGAGCACGGTCGACGGCGGCAGCATGGCGCCGAGCGTGCCGCCCGCCGCGATGACGCCGGTGGCAAACGATTGCGGATAGCCGAAGCGGCGCATTTCCGGATAGGCGACGGTCGAGAAGGTGGCGGCGGTGGCGACCGACGAGCCGCAGATCGCCGCGAAGCCGCCGCACGCCGCTACGGTGGCGATGCCGAGCCCGCCCCTGCGGTGGCCGACGAAGGCGTTGGCGGCGCGGAACAGCTCGCCGCTCATGCCGGAATTGGAGACGAACGCCCCCATCAGCAGGAACATCGGGATCACGCCGAAGGTGTAGTCGGTCACCGTGCGCATCGAGGTCTGGCCGACCAGCTTGAGCGCGGGCGCGCCGCCGACGAGGTAGCTGAAGCCGGTGACGCCGACGAGGCCCATGGCCATGCCGACCGGCACGCGCAGCAGCATCAGCGCGAACAGGACGACGAAGCCGATGATCGCGACGGCGTCGGAGCTCATCGCCTCATTCCACCGGCCTGATCTGGTAGCCGTCGGCCATCAGCTCGGGCCGGAAAATCAGCCGATAGGTGCGCACGGCGATGAGCAGCACCGCCGACACGTCGCCCGCCCAGGCGAGCGCGAAGAACGGCCAGGT
>DASPZC010000278.1:0-8703 GCA_035636455.1 Xanthobacteraceae bacterium | reverse complement strand
CGGCGCCGATCCGCGGCTGCGCACCGGGCAGTCGACCAAGGTGGCGACGCATCTCATCAAGGTGGCGGCGGAGACCGCGCTGGGGCTGCGGCCGAAGCTCGACGTGTTCGGCACCGACTATCCGACGCCGGACGGCACCTGCATCCGCGACTACATCCATGTGGGCGATCTGGTGCGCGCGCACTCCGACGCGCTGCGCCATCTGCGCGCGGGCGGGCCGTCGCTGACGCTCAACTGCGGCTACGGCCACGGGTTCTCCGTGCTTGAGGTGATCGATGCGGTCAAGCGCGTGTCCGGCGTGGACTTCCGCGTCGATGTCGCGCCGCGCCGGCCCGGCGATCCGGCGCGGGTGGTCGCTGCCGCGGACCGGGCGCGCGACGTGCTCGGCTGGAAGCCGCAGCTCGATGATCTGTCGACCATCGTCACGCATGCGCTCGCCTGGCAGAAGAAGCTGATGACCCGCAATCGTTGAGCGTGGCCAGATTTCTAAGTTAATTGACTTGAAAAATCCGCCGCAGGCGGGCAGGAACCCTGCATGTTCGAACGCTTGCGATCGTGGTTCACCGAGCCGGCCGGCACGCCGGCACTGATCCGGCGCATGCTGTCGGAGAACGCGGCGCGCTATCGCCACCGTTACATCGCCGCCTTCTGGCTGATGGGCCTGAGCGCGGCGTGCACCGCCGTTGCCGCGTATCTGGTCCGCAACTTCGTCAATGAAACCTATCTGCAGCGCAATTTTTCCGCCGTCGTCATGCTCGGCTTCGTCACGGTGGGGCTGTTCGCGATCAAAGGAGCGAGCATCTACGGCCAGATGCTCATCCTGGCGCGCATCAACGCGCGCATCGTCGCCGACAACCAGCGGCGCATGTTCGACAAGCTCATGAACGAAGGCATAGGCTTCTTCGCCGACCGCCATTCGTCCGAGTTCATCGCGCGGCTGACCACCGGCGCCAACGCGGTGACCACGGTGTTGAACATGCTCATCCTCGCCATCGGCCGCGACATGCTGACCCTGATCTTTCTTGCCATCGTGATGGTCTTGCAGGACCCGCTCCTGTTCGTGATCGGGGTCGTGGGGGTGCCGCCCGCCATGCTGGTCATGCGCAAGCTGGTTCGGCGCATCCGCGTGATCGCCCGCAGTCAATTCACCGGCGGCACGCACATGCTCGAAGCGATGCAGGAAGCACTGCAGGGAATCAGGATTGTCAAGGCGTTCACCCTCGAGGGCGAGATGCGCAAGCGCTTCGAGGCAACCGTCTCCGAGGTGCAGCACGAAACGTTCAAGATGGCGCGCGTCGCCAACCGGACGAGCCCGCTGATGGAGATGCTGGCCGGCACCGCCATCGCCATGGCCCTGGTCTATGCCGGCCATCGCGTCATCCACGGGGGCGCGGCCGCGGGCGAGTTCGTGTCTTTTCTAGCGGCGTTCGCCTTTGCGTTCGAGCCGGCCAAGCGGCTCGTCCGGTTCAATATCGATCTCAACAGCAGCCTGGTCGGCGCCCGCGTGCTCTACGAGCTGATCGACAGCCCGCCGAGCGAGCCGATCGAGGACGCCGGGCCGCCGCTGGTGCTCAGGCCCGCCGCCCGCATCGAATTCTCCGACGTCCGCTTCGCCTATCGGCCAGGCGAGCCGGTGATCCGCGGCATGTCGTTCGTCGCCGATCCGGGCAAGATCACCGCGCTGGTCGGACCCTCGGGCGGCGGCAAGTCGACCGTGCTCAGCCTGCTGCTGCGGTTCTACGACATCGAGAGCGGGACGATCCTGGTCGACGGCCATGACATTTCGCGCCTGTCGCGCCGCGCGCTACGGCGTCAGATCGGCTATGTCGGGCAGCACGTGCACCTGTTCCGCGGCTCGATCCGCGACAACATCGCGTTCGGCAAGGTCGGCGCGAGCGACGAGGAGATCGCCGCCGCGGCCAAAGCCGCGCACGCGCACGACTTCATCATGGCCTTCCCGGGCGGCTACGCCACGCCGGTCGGCGAGCACGGCCTGCAGCTCTCGGGCGGCCAGCGCCAGCGCATCGCGATCGCCCGCGCGCTGATCAAGGACGCGCCGGTGATCCTGCTCGACGAGGCCACCGCCGCGCTCGACAGCGAATCCGAGCAGCAGGTCCAGGATGCCATGGCGCATCTGTGCGAGGGGCGGACCACGCTGGTGGTAGCGCACCGTCTGCACACGATCATGCATGCCGACCGCATCCTGGTGGTGGAAGGCGGCACGGTGGTCGAGACCGGTCGCCACGACGAGCTGCTGCGCAAGGGCGGCCGCTACGCCACCTTCTACCGCGTGCAGCTCAAGGGCCCGGTGCCGCCGCGCGAACCGGTCGCCGCGGTCGCCTTGTCCGGCTGACCCGCCGCCGTGCGGCGATGAGCAACTGGCTGCTGTTCGCGCTGTCCGCCCCGGTGCTCTGGGCCATATCCATCCATTTGGACAAGTACCTGGTCGAGCGCTATTTCAAACAGACGAGCGTGGCAGTGCTCCTCGTGTTCACCGCGCTCATGGGCGTGCTCGCCCTGCCGGTCATCTGGTGGTTTCGTCCCGAAGTGTTGACGCTTGCGTGGCCGGACGCCCTGCTCATCGGCCTCTCGGGCGTTCTGTTCATGGGCGCGATCTGGTTCTATCTCCAGGCGCTGCAATCCGAGGAAGCGTCGGTCGTCGCTCCGCTGTTCCAGGCCGCGCCGCTGTTCGGCTACCTGCTCGGCTATTTCGTCCTCGGCGAGACCTTGTCGAGGTTTCAGACCATGGGCGGATTGCTGATCATCGGCGGCGCGCTCCTGCTCTCGATCGAGCCGCGCTCGCGCCGCAGCCGGTTCAAGGCGCGTTTGATCGCGCTGATGCTTGTCTGCACCTTCGCGCTGGCGTTGACCTCGCTGATCTTCAAGATTTTTGCCCTGCGCGATGAATTCTGGACGACGATGTTCTGGACGTTCGCCGGCGAAGGCGTGTTCGGCGCGGCGATCCTGGCGGTCCCGCGCTACCGGAGGGTCTTCCTCGAGCTGATGCGCACCAATCCGGTGCCGGTACTGTCGATCAACGGCGTCAACGAGTTGATGAACGTGTCGGGCAGCCTGGGTGCGCGCTACGCGCTGCTGTTGGCGCCGATCAGCCTCGTCCAGGCCATCGGCAGCACCACCTCCTTGTTCGTGTTCCTGTTCGGCGTCGCGATCACCGTGTTCGCGCCGGGCTTCGGCACGGAGGACCTGTCGCCGGCGAACCTGGCGCGCAAGGCGGCCGCCGCTCTCGTCGTGATCCTCGGCGTCGTGCTGATCAATCGGTGATCAGGACTGCACGATGCCGGAAATGCCGGCGCAAACGCGGCGCCCGCTGATTGACGCGGCCGGCCACAATCGTTATCGGCAGGGCGCCCTTCTCGAGCGGACAGCAGATCCCATGAACGCCAGCGAGCAGTACGTCATTGCCCCGCCGCCGCGACCATCCATCGCGGTCGCCGGCACGCCCGGCCGGTTCCCCGTGCGCCGAATCTGGTGCGTCGGCCGCAACTACATCGAGCACATCCGCGAGATGGGCCAGGACGAACGCGCCCCGCCGTTCTTCTTCGCCAAGCCGGCTGACGCGCTGGTGCCGGACGGGTCGACCGTGCCCTACCCGCCGCTCACCAAGGATTTGCATTTCGAGATCGAGCTGGTGGTGGCGCTCAGGAGCGGCGGCCGCAACCTGGCGCCCGAGCGCGCGCTCGATGGCATCTACGGCTACGGCGTCGGCATCGACCTCACGCGGCGCGACCTGCAGATCGCCTCGCGCGACCTCAAGCGGCCGTGGGAGATCGGCAAGGCGTTCGACGCCTCGGCTCCGTGCGGCGCGCTGCGGCCGGCCGCGGAGATCGGCCACCCCAAGAAGGGGCGCATCCATCTCGCCGTCAACGGCACGGTGCGCCAGGACGGCGATCTTGCGCAGATGATCTGGAACGTGCCGGAGGTGATCGCCAAGCTCTCCGAGCAGGTGGCGCTCGCGGCCGGCGACATCATCATGACCGGCACGCCGTCGGGCGTCGGCGCGACCGTCGCGGGCGACCGGCTCGAAGGCGCGGTCGAGGGCGTCGGCTCGATCAAGATCACGATGGGACCGCCCGCCGACTGACGATCGGGCCGGGTCGAGCGGTGGCCCGTAAGCGCCCCGACCTTAGTGCTGCTCTGATCGTCCGACGATGATTGCCGCGATCAGGCGTCGGCCAGCGCCCGCGCTCGGGGCGCCGAGGCGCTCGTTGAGGTGAACGGTCTCCGCGAGCTCTTCGCACACCATGTCGTATTGGCGTGCGAGGTCCGCGTCGTGGGCCACGGCGGCCTCTACACGCGCGGTATCGCGGCGGCTCAGGGTTCCGGCGGCATACCACGGCAACAGCGCCTCGATGTCTGCGCGCTCCGGCCCTGCTTTGGCGATGGGCGTCATGGCAAATCCCTGCACAGTCCTCCGGCCAAACACTCCCCTGGTGGTTAGTCGCGGGCAGGTCCGTTCGGGTTCATGCTGCCGGGACGTGAACCTCGAACTCAGGCAAAGCGAGCGGCACTGAACGGCGCCACGTCGATCGGCGGCGCGCGGCCGGCGACGAGGTCGGCGACGATGCGGCCGGTCATCGGCGCCGACGCCAGCCCGACGTGGCCGTGCCCGAAGGCGAAGAACGCGTTGGCAAAGGCGCGCGCGGGCCCGATCACCGGCAGCGAATCCGGCATGCTCGGGCGAAAGCCCATCCACATCGCGATGCGGTCCTCGCCGATGTCGCGCGCGAGGCCGGGGAACATGCTGCGACCCTGCGCCAGCAGGACGCGCGCGCGGCGCCAGTCGGGCGCGGCCGCGAGGCCGGCAAATTCCACGGTCCCGGCCACGCGCAGGCCGTGCTCCATCGGGGTCGCCACGAACTTGCCGTCCATGTCCATGACCGGCAGGCGCGGCGCAGCTTCCGGGTCCTTGATCATGGCGTGATAGCCGCGCTCGGTGTCGAGGGGCAGCCGTTCACCGAGCGCCGCGGCAAGCGGCTTCGAATGCGCGCCGGCCGCCACCACGACGCCGGCCGTGGGCACGCGACCACTCGAGGTAAGCACCGCGCTGACGCGACCGTCCGCGAACTCGAATCCCTCCGCACGGTCACGCCTGATCTCGCCGCCGTTGGCGACGAGCGCCCCGGCGAGGCTTTGCGACAGGCGCAGCGGGTCCTTGCAGTAGCCGTTCTCCGAGATCAGGCGCGCGCGGACGTAGTCGCGCGACAGGGTCGGCTCGAACTGGCGCAATTCGTCCTGGGTCAGGTCCTCGATGACGACGCCGTTGTCCAGGCGCAGCCGATTGGCGCCGGCATCCGCGGCAAAACTCGCCGCGCTGCGATAGACCATCAGAAGGCCGCTGCGCTGGATCAGGTGCCCGGCCCCGACGCTCTGCGCAAGCGCGCGATGCATGTCGAGCGCCGGCGCCAGCAGGCCGCGCAGCGCGCGGGCCTGGGCGCGAACGCGATCCGGCCGGCCGGCACGCACGAAGCGATAGAGCCACGGCAGCAGCCGCGGCAGGTAGCCGAGGCGGATCGACAGCGGCCCGGTGGGATCGAGCAGCCAGTGCGGCACCTTGGCGAGCGTCCCCGGCATGGAAACCGGCACCACCGAAGAGCCGTTGATGCAGCCGGCATTGCCGTAGGAGGCTCCCTCGCCCGGTCCGCCCGGATCCACCACCACGACCTTGCGCCCGTCGCGCTGGAGAAAGGTCGCGCAGGACAAGCCGACGATGCCGGCGCCGATCACCACGACGGGATCGGAAGTTGTCTTGCTCTCCATGACAAAACGCCTCGCTGCTCAACGCTCCCGCCACGGGCGCGGCGCGCGAGCCGGGTGGCCGAAGTCGCGCGGCTCGAGGCCGGCGTGGAACCAGGTGACGAAACTCACGATGTCGTAGACCGGCAGCCCCAGGTGCTCGCGCAACGCCCGCGCATAGGGCGCCATGTTGGTGCATTCGAGCAGCACGGCGCCGACGTCCGGATGTCGCTTGATCAGCGCCTCGCCGGCATCGAGGATGTCGCGCTCCGCCGCGGCTACGTCGAGCCGCGTCTCGTTGCCGAGGATCGCGCGGGTGAACTCGCGGCCCTCATCGGTGCCGGCGACGGGAGTCTCGGCGCGCGCGCCAGCGGCGGCGAGATGCTCCGGCGTGAGGGTCTTCGCGCTGATGGTCAGGATGCCGACGGTGCGGCCCGCCGGCAGCACGCGCTCGATCGCGGCCGCCTGCATCAGGCTCGAGGTCGCGACCGGCACGCCGACATGGCGCGCGATCTCCGCCTGGAACAGCGACAGGAAACCGCAATTGGTGGTGATGCCGTCGGCGCCGAGATCGACCAGCTCGCGCGCCGCCGCCAGGAATGCGTCGAGCAGGCCGTTCGCCTTCTCCCGCACCACGCGCTGCGGCGACGCGCCCTTGACCACCTTGTAGAGCACCGGGAACGGCCAGGTTGCGGCGTTGCCCATGTCGCCCGGAATGCGCGGGAAGCGCGCCTCCAGCATCAGGATGCCGAGCCGCGCGCCGTACACCGCCTTGCCGCCATGGGCGACGCGGTCGTGATTGGGCTCTCCAGCCATGTGCCAAATTACCTGTGAAGCGATGCTGTCCTACCCGGATTCCAGCGGGATTTCGACCTCTTCCGAGCGGGGAGGTGAACGCCGGCCGATGGCCTGCTACAGTATTGGCGAAGCCAAAAGAGGGGAGACTTGGATGAAATCGATATTGCGCGTGGCGAGCGCCGTCGTGGCGCTGCTTGCGGCCGGAGCGGCCGTCGAGGCCGCCGATCCGGTCGTCATCGGGCTGGAGATTCCGCTGTCCCCGCCGGGCGATCCGACCGCCGGCCAGTTGATCCGCCGTGGCGGCGAGCTGGCCATCGAGTACATCAACGGCCCGATGGGCGGCGTGCTCGGCGACCGCAAGGCCGCGCTCGCGGTGCAGGACAGCCAGGGCCGCACCGAAAGCGGGGTCGCCGCCTATCGCCGGCTGGTGAGCGAGGACCGCGCGGTGGCCGTCACCGGCTTCTTCCACTCATCGGTCAACCTCGCCGCCAACGAAGTGGCGAAGGAGCTCGGCGTCCCCACCCTCGCCACCCAGGCCTCGGCATCGGACATCACCGCCAAGCACTACGACATCGCCTTCCGCACCCACGTGATCGACCCGGTGCGCGTCGCCGCCTGGCTCGACTTCATCAGGAAAAAGAACTTCAAGCGCATTTCGCTGATGGCCGAGACCACCGATTACGGGATCGGCCTGGTCGAGGAAGCCGAGAAGCAGAGCAGGGACCAGAAGCTCGCGCTCGAGCTGCAGAAGATCACCTTCGACCACGGAACCACCGACCTCACGCCGCTGCTGCTGCAGGTGAAGGCGTTCAAGCCCGACCTCGTCGTCAACATCGGGGTCGGCCAGCCCATGGACCTGATGGTGGAGCAGGCGGCCACCCTCGGCATCACGCCGCAGACGCCGATGCTCATTTCCTACGACGCGCCGATCCGCCCGCAGTTCTGGCAGCTTCATCCCAAGACCGGCAGCGGGCTCTACTACATCGCCTACTATTCGCCGAAGCAGAAGCTGTCCGACGCCGGCGCCTGGTTCAGCAAGACCTATGAGGACAAATACAAGGAGTCCCCGGTCTATTCCTCGCTCAACGGATTCGGCGACGTGCTGATTATCGCCCAGGCGGTGAACCAGGCGAAGAGCACCGACCCCAAGGCGGTGATCAAGGCGCTCGAGACCGGCACGTTCAAGAGCTGGACCGCGGCGCCGGTGACGTTCCCGCGCGCCGAGGGCGTCTTCTTCCACAACTGGTCGCCGCCGGTGCTGATCCTGCAATACACCGCCGCCAACCAGGACTGGAAAGAGGCAACCGTCATCGTCGAGCACGCGGGCTCCGGGCAGTGAGCTACTCCCTCTCCCCGCTTGCGGGGAGAGGGTTGGGGTGAGGGGGCTTCGGTGAGTGCGCGTTTTCCTCGGAGGCCCCCTCACCCGACGCGCTTCGCGCGTCGACCCCGGATCAAGTCCGGGGCAGGCTCTCTCCCCGCAAGCGGGGAGAGGTGAACTCGCCATGTTCTCCGCCGAGCTGTTCGTCCAGACCCTGATCGCGGGCGTCGTGATCGGCGTGCTCTATGCGCTGATGGCGCTCGGAATCACGTTCATCTACAGCATCGTGAAGATGATCAACTGGTCGATGGGCGAGTTCTACATGATCGGCGGCTACGTGCAGTACCTGCTGATCGTCGAATGGCTCGGGACGGATCTTTGGTGGGTGGCGGCGCCGCTCTCGGCGTTCGGCGTGTTCCTCCTCGGCTACGTGCTCGAGCCGCTGCTGATCAAGCCGATGTTCACCACCGCGATCGAGCGCAAGGACGATTACGCCATCGTGGTCACCATCGCGCTGCTGCTGCTGCTGCGCAACCTCGCCGCGGCGCTCGGCGGACCCTATCAGCGCACGCCGGGATCGAACCTGCCGACGGTCATGCTCGGCCCGCTGCCGGAGAGCGGCGCGCGCCTGGCGGCCTTCCTGTGCGCGCTCGCGGCGATCGTGCTGTTCTATCTGCTGCTGAAAAAGACCTGGCTCGGCCTTGCCTTGCGCGCCGCGGCGCAGAGCCGCGTCGGCGCGCAGACCGCCGGCGTCGACGTGTTTCGCCTCGACCGCGTCGCGTTCGGCATCGGCGTCGGGCTTGCCGGGCTGGCGGGCGCGCTGCTGGCGCCGG
>DASPZC010000277.1:0-1755 GCA_035636455.1 Xanthobacteraceae bacterium | reverse complement strand
TGTCCCGGACGAGCGAGCGCGGCGCGCGAGCGACGATCCGGGACCCAGGAGTAAGTTCGCGTAGCGTCCATATCGTGATTTGGCTACACAGGATCGCTTCGAGAACCCTTTCTGGACCCCGGATCGCGCGATGGCGCTTCGGGCCGCGCGGTCCGGGGAACGCCCCCTCGGAAGGTGAGAACTCCCCATGGCCGTGCGTCCGCGCCGCAGCGTGCTCTACATGCCCGGGTCGAATGCCCGCGCCATCGAGAAGGCAAGGACGCTTGCGGCGGACGCGCTGATCCTCGATCTCGAGGATGCGGTCGCGCCCGATGCGAAGCCGGCCGCGCGCCGGCAAGTCTGCGATGCCGTGCGCGCCGGCGGCTTCGGCCGCCGCGAGATCTTCATCCGCATCAACGCGCCCGACACGCCGTGGGGCGGCGAGGATCTCGCGGCCGCCGCTGCGGCGACGCCCGACGCGATCCTCCTCCCCAAAGTGTCGACGCCCGAGGATCTCGCGGCGATCGGCGCCCGCCTCGACGCGCTCGGCGCCGCTGCGAAAATCCGCATCTGGGCGATGATGGAGACGCCGCTCGCGATCCTCAACGCCAGGGAGATCGCCGCGGCCGCGGGCGAGCCCGCGACCCGGCTCTCCGGCTTGGTGATGGGCACCAACGATCTCGCCAAGGACACGCGGGCGAAGATCCTTCCCGGCCGCGCGCCGATGCTCGCGTGGCTGATGACGTGCGTCGCCGCCGCGCGCGCCTATGGGCTCGACATCGTCGACGGTGTTTTCAACGACATCGGCGATGCGCAGGGCTTTGCCCGGGAATGCGCCGAGGCGCGCGAGCTCGGCTTCGACGGCAAGACCCTGGTCCATCCGAGCCAGATCGAGCCGTGCAATGCCGCGTTCTCGCCGACCGCGGATGAAGTGGCGAGCGCGCGAAAGATCATCGCGGCGTTCGATCAGCCGGAGAATTTCGACAAAGGCGTGGTGCGGATCGACGGCCGCATGGTCGAGCGGCTGCATGCCGACATGGCGCGCCGCATCGTGGCGATCGCCGACGCGATCGCTCAATCGAGCACGTAAACGAATAGCGGTCCGCGCTCCACGCCGCCGTGCAGGCAGAGGAAGCGCACGATCTTGGCGCCGCTGCCCGCGTCGTAGCTGGCGCGGCCGTGATAGATGGTCGAGACGAACTGGCTGCCGACCTTGTCGGCGAATCGGTCGACCGCGACGCTCGCGCGATCGATCACGAAGCGGCGGAACGCCGGGTTGCGGCGCTTGAACTCGACCGCCGCATAGCGCTCGCAGCCGACGAGGCCGTCGAACGTGGTCCGTTGCGCGAGCCCCGCCGGCGCCGCCAGCAGCAAGCCGAGCAGCGCGATCGCCACGGCTCTCACAGCCACGGACGCTCGGCCTTGGTCTTCTCCTCGTAGCTCGCGATCTTCGGGGCCTTGACCATGGTGAGCGCGATGTCGTCGAGCCCGTTGAGCAGGCAGTGCTTGCGGAACGCGTCGATGTCGAACTTCACCATCCCGCCGTCGGGCCCGCGGATCTCCTGTTTGTCGAGATCGATGCTCAGCGTGGCGTTGGCGCCGCGCTCGGCGTCGTCGAACAATTTCTCCAGATCCTGCGGCGACACCTTGATCGGCAGAATGCCGTTCTTGAAGCAATTGTTGTAGAAAATGTCGGCGAACGAGGTGGAGATCACACAGCGGATGCCGAAATCGAGCAGCGCCCAGGGTGCGTGCTCGCGCGAGGAGCCGCAGCCG
>DASPZC010000276.1:0-2336 GCA_035636455.1 Xanthobacteraceae bacterium | reverse complement strand
CGAACCTGTTGATATATAAGCAGCTTTCTGCGGAATTCCAGGGTCGCCGGAAGGCCCGCCCGATGCCGCCGGCGCCACCCGAATCGGGGGTGCCGACGAGCGGCCGGAACGGCCCTAGACTCGCCGCTCCGCGCGGCCCGGAATAACGTCGAACCAGGCCGCTTCGCCCCTGATCTCGGCGAACACCGTCGGGTCGGCGCCGCTCATCCACACCTGCACGCCGAGCTTCCCGAGCGCCGCGTAGAGCGCGCTGCGCCGCTCCGGATCGAGGTGGGCGGCGATCTCGTCGAGCAGCAGCACCGGCGCGAACCCGGTCATCGCCGCCACCAGCCCCGCATGGGCGAGCACGAGGCCGATGAGGAGCGCCTTCTGCTCGCCGGTCGACGCGTTGGCGGCAGGGATGCCCTTGGGGCCGTGCGTGACCAGCAAATCGGTGAGGTGCGGGCCCAAGAGCGTGCGGCCGGCGGCGGCGTCGCGCGGGCGCCCCTCGCGCAGCGCCGCGCGGTAGCCGTCCTCGATCTCGCTCGCCGGACGCGCGCCGATGTCGTGCTCGAGCGCCCCCTCGAGCGCGATCGCCGCCCACGGAAACGGCGAGGCCGTATCCTTGTTGGCGGCGAGCGCGGCCGCGAGCCGCCGCATCGTTTCGGCCCGCGCGGCCGCGACCGCGACCGCCAGTTCGGCGGTCTCATGCTCGACCGCATCGAGCCAGTGGGCATCCGGGCTCGGCTGTTCCAGCAGCCGGTTGCGCGAGCGCAAGGAGCGATCGAGCGCGTTGACCCGGCTCATATGCGAAGCGTCGACCGCCAGCACCAGGCGATCGAGGAAGCGCCGCCGCTCCGAGGGCGGTCCGGCGAACAGGCCGTCCATGGCCGGCACCAGCCAGACGATCCGCAGATGATCGGCAAACGCCGCCGCCGCGGCGGCCGGCTCGCGATCGATGCGGAATTTTCGCACCGGCGCGGGATCGTCCGCGCCGGGCGCGTCGATCCCGGTGCCGAGCGTCGCCAGCCCGAGCGCGCCCTCGACCTCGGCGGCAACCGCCCACGACCCGTCGCCCTCCGCGAACGCCGCTTCCTCGACCGTGGCGCGGCGCAGCCCGCGGCCCGGCGTGAGGAACGAGATTGCCTCGAGCAGATTGGTCTTGCCGGCGCCGTTCGGCCCGACCAGCACGACGAGCGCGCGGTCGACCGCAAGGCTGGCGGCGCGATAGCTGCGGAAATTCGTCAGCGTCAGGCGGACAATGCGGACCGTAACGGGCGGCGGCATTACACCCGCATGGGCATCAGGACGTAGAGCGCGTCCTTCGCGTCGCGATCCTGGATCAGGGTCGGCGAGCCCGGATCGGCCAGCTTGAGCACGGCGACCTCGCCTTCGATCTGCGAGGCGATATCGAGCAGATAGCGCGAGTTGAAGCCGATATCGAGCCGCTCGGCGCCGTACTCCACCTCGATCTCCTCGGTGGCGCTGCCGGAGTCCGGATTGGTCACCGACAGCACCAGCTTGCCGCCCGAGAGCGACAGCTTCACGGCGCGCCCGCGCTCGCTCGACACGGTCGAGACGCGATCGACCGCCGCCTCGAAGTCGGGCTTGCCGACCACAAGCTCCTTGTCGTTGCCGAGCGGAATGACGCGCGCGTAGTCGGGGAAGGTTCCGTCGATCAGCTTCGAGGTCAGCACCACGTCGCCGATGGTGAAGCGGACCTTTGTCTGCGACAGCTCGACCTGGACCTCGCTCTCGACGTCCTCGATCAGCCGCTGGACCTCGCCGACCGTCTTGCGCGGCACGATCACGCCGGGCATGCCGGCCGCGCCCGTCGGCGCGGCGAGATCGACCTGGGCGAGCCGGTGGCCGTCGGTCGCGACCGCGCGCAGGCTGGCGGCTTTGCCGGCCTCGGCCGTGTGCAGGTAGATGCCGTTGAGATAATAGCGCGTCTCTTCGGTCGAGATGGCAAACTGGGTCTTGTCGATCAGCCGCTTGAGGTCCTTGGCGGCGACCGCGAACCGGTGCGTCATCTCGCCCGCGGCAAGATCGGGAAAATCGCTTTCCGGCAGCGTCTGCAGGCTGAACTGGGCGCGCCCGGCGCGGATCGCGAGGCTCCCCCGATCGCCCGAGGCGTCGAGCACGACCTGCGCGCCCTCCGGAAGCTTGCGCACGATGTCGTAGATCATGTGCGCCGGCACCGTGGTGGCCCCGGGGGCGGCGGCGTCGGCCGCGATGGTCTCGATCACCTCGAGGTCGAGGTCGGTCGCCTTGACCGCGAGCCGCGCGTCGCCGGCGCGAATGAGCACATTGGCGAGGATCGGAATCGTGTTGCGCCGCTCGACGACCCGGTGGAC
>DASPZC010000275.1:0-4874 GCA_035636455.1 Xanthobacteraceae bacterium | reverse complement strand
CGGGTCGCCTTGGCGGCGAGCGCCGGCTCGGTCTCGACCACGCCCGGAAAGCTCGTCGCAATCGCGCTGACCCGCGGCGCCAGCAGCCGATTGGCGCGGCCCATCACGCCGTTCTGCTCGTGGATCAGGGTCGGGATGCCGCGCAGGCTCGCCGCCAGCACCGGCGGGATGCTGGGATAGCCGCCGAAGCCGATCACCGCCGCCGGCCGCAGGCGGCCGAGCAGCAAATAGGCTTTCGCCACGCCGAATCCGAGCACCGCGGCGGTCTTCGCATAGGCGAGCGGATTGCGGCCGCGCAGCGTGGCGCTTGGGATCACGTGCACGGCGTTGGCCGGAAAGGTGCCGCCATAGCGCGCGGCCCGCGCGTCGGTCGCGAGGTCGACCGCGACGCCGCGCGCGGCGAGCGCCGTCGCCAAGGCTTCCGCCGGAAACAGATGGCCGCCGGTACCGCCGGCCGCGAGCAGGACAAGGGAGCCCCGCGTGGTCAGGCCGGCCTCCCGGCAGGCACGAAATCTCCCGCGCCGGTCAGCATGGTGGTGCGCGGGCGCCCGCGGCTGAGCGCAAGCAGCATGCCCATGCCGTAGGCGAGCGAGATCAGCGACGAGCCGCCGTAGGAGATGAACGGCAGGGTCATTCCCTTGGACGGAATGAGGTGCAGGTTGACCGCCATGTTGATGCTCGACTGCAGGCCGAACAGCATGGCGAGGCCGGCCGTCGCGAAGCGGGCGAACGGGTCTTCATCGCGCATCGCATGCATGAGCGCGCGGATGACGATGAAGGCGAACAGCGCGACCAGCACCAGGCACAGCACGATGCCGAACTCCTCGCCCGCCACCGCGAACGGATAATCCGCGTGGCTGTCGGGCAGAATGCGTTTCACCGTGCCCTCGCCCGGCCCGCGGCCGAACCAGCCGCCGCGCGAAAAAGATTCGAGCGCGGTGTCGACCTGGAAGGTGTCGCCGGACCCTTTGTCGATGAAGCGTTTGATCCGGCTCGCCACGTGTGGCACGGTGAGATAGGCGCCAGCGAGCCCGGCCACGGCCGCGCCGCCAAGCCCGGCCACCCACACGAGCCGCATCCCGGCCATGAAGAACAGCGCGCCCCACACCAGCGCGATCAGCATGGCCTGGCCGAAATCCGGCTGCAGCACCAGGAGCGTCACGACGGTGAGCAGCAGCGCGAGCGCCGCGCTGTTCGCCGGCATTTCCGGCCGGCGCGCGGATTCGCCGAACAGCCAGGCGATCAGGATGACGAAGGCGGGCTTGAGCAACTCGGAGGGCTGAACGCTGATGCCCAGCAGCGTGATCCAGCGCCGCGCCCCTTTGACCTCGGCCCCGAACCAGAAGGTCGCGGCGACGAGCGCGAGGCTCACGGCGAACACCACGAGGGCAAGCCGCCGGATGTGCCGCGGAGGCAGGAACGAGGTGGCGATCAGGACCAGGAAGGCGGGCGCGAGGAACATCACGTGGCGATTGACGAAATAGAACGGATCGAGCCCGAGCCGGGCGGCCACCGGCGGGCTCGCCGCGAGGGAGAGCACGATGCCGGCGAGCATCAGGGTGGCGAGCGCGGCGAGCATCAGCTTGTCGACCGTCCACCACCAGGCGGCAAAATGCGTGCGTTGCGTGCGGGAGACCATGGGATGTCCTCGAACCGGGCCGACCAGTCCTGACTCGCCATGGTTTACAGAGGATTAAGTCCGCATGGGGCCGGCCCAGGTTTTTGATTTGGTCGCATTTTCTGCGGAAAACCGGTGTCCACTCTTCCGGAAATGCTTTTAGGTCGACGCGATCGGCGTCACCCCGGGCAGCGCCTGAACCAGCTCGCGGAATTTGGCGCCGCGGATCTCGAAGTTGGGGTACTGGTCGAACGAGGCGCAGGCGGGCGAGAGCAGCACCACCGGGTCGGGGAGGTTCGCGGCGCCGGCGTCGCTCGCCGCCAGCGCGACCGCGCGATCGAGGGTTCCGGCGAGCGCATGGGCGACCTGGCCGTCGAGCGTCGCGGCGAATTCGTCGGCCGCCTCGCCGATCAGATAGGCCTTGCGGATGCGCGGGAAGTAGCCGGCGAGGCTGGTGATGCCCCCCGACTTCGCCTTGCCCCCGGCGATCCAGAATATGTCGGTGAAGCTCGCCAGGGCGCGCGCCGCCGCGTCCGCATTGGTCGCCTTGGAGTCGTTGACGAACAGCACGTGGTCCTTGCGGCCGACCTGCTCCATGCGGTGGGCGAGGCCGGGGAACGAGACGAGGCCCTGCTGAATCGTCTTGGCGTCGAGGCCGAGCGCGAACGCCGCGCCGACCGCACAGGCGGCGTTCTGCGCGTTGTGCAGGCCGCGCAACGATCCGATCCCGCCGATGTGCACGACCGGCTGCGCGGTGCCGCCGGCGGACTGCATGACGTGCCCGGCCTCGACGTAGAGGCCGTCGGGAAGCGGCCGGCGCACGGAGACGCGCACGAGGCGGCGCCCGGCCCGCTCGATGCGATCGGCGATCGCCTGGCACCAATTGTCATCGACCCCGACGATCGCCGTGCCGCCGGCCTGAACGCCGGCGACCAGACGCTCCTTGATCGCCGCGTAGTCGCGGATCGTGCCGTGCCGGTCGAGGTGGTCCTCGCTCACGTTGAGCAGAATTCCGACCAGGGGATCGAGCGTCGGCGCCAGATCGATCTGATAGGACGAGCACTCGATGACGTGCGCATGGCCGCGGTGCGGCGGCGCAAGCGAGAGGATCGCGGTGCCGATGTTGCCGCCCCGCTCGGCGTCGTAACCGGCGCAGGCGAGCACGTGGGCGACGAGCGCCGTGGTGGTCGATTTGCCGTTGGTGCCGGTGATGGCGATGAACGGCGAATCGGGGGCGGTGGCGCGGCGCTGCCGGCAGTAGAGCTCGATGTCGCCGATCACCTCGACGGCGGCGTTGCGGGCGAGCCCCACCGACCAGTGCGGCGCCGGATGGGTGAGCGGCACGCCGGGGGAGAGCACGAAGGCGGCGATGCCCGACCAGTCGATGCGCCGCAGGTCGGCGGTCGGGATCCCGGCCCGCGCGGCCTGCGCGACCTTGCCGGCATCGTCGTCGAACGCCACGACCTCGGCGCCGCCGGCGAGGAGCGCCCGGCAGGTGGCGAGACCCGACGCGCCGAGGCCGAATACCGCGAGCTTCTTTCCGGCAAAGGTCGTGACCGCAATCATCGCAGCTTCAGCGTCGACAGACCGGCGAGCGCCAGCACGAACGCGATGATCCAGAAGCGGATGACGATCTGCGCCTCGGTCCAGCCGAGCTTTTCGAAATGGTGGTGGATCGGCGCCATCTTGAACACGCGCCGGCCGGTGAGCTTGAACGAGGCGACCTGAACGATCACGGAGACCGCCTCGAGCACGAACAGGCCGCCCACGATCGCCAGCACGATCTCGTGCTTGGTGGCGACCGCGATCGCGCCGAGCAGTCCACCCAGCGCCAGCGAGCCGGTGTCGCCCATGAAGATCGAGGCGGGCGGCGCGTTGAACCAGAGAAAGCCGACGCCCGCGCCGATCACCGCGCCGCACAGGACCGCCAATTCGCCGGTGCCGGCGACGAAATGGATCTGCAGATAGTCGGCAAACACCGCATTGCCGACGAGGTAGGCGATCATGCCGAAGCTGCCGGCCGCGACCATCACCGGCACGATGGCAAGCCCGTCGAGGCCGTCGGTGAGGTTCACCGCGTTGCCGGCCCCGACGATGATGAAGGTGCCGAACACGACGAACAACCAGCCGAGATCGAGCACCCACTCCTTGAAGAACGGGAAGGTGAGCGAGGTGGCGAACGGCACGCGTCCGAGATGCGCCAGCGCGTAGCAGGCGGCGCCGGCGATCATGGCTTCCATCAGAAGCCGCACGCGGCCGGAGAAGCCGTCGTTGGTCTGCTTCGTCACCTTGAGATAATCGTCGTAGAAGCCGACGAGCCCGAACCCGAGGGTGACCGCAAGCACGACCCACACATAGGCGTTGGACAGATTGGCCCACAGGATGGTCGACACCAGCAGGCCGGAGAGGATCATCAGCCCGCCCATGGTGGGCGTGCCCTTCTTGGTGATGACATGCGATTCGGGCCCGTCGGAGCGGATCGGCTGACCCTTGCCCTGCTTGAGACGCAGCAGGTTGATGATCGTCGGCCCGAACAGGAACACGAAGATCAGCGCGGTGACGACCGCGCCGACCGCCCGGAACGTGAGATAGCGGAAGACGTTGAGGACCGAGAGCTTGTCGGAAAGTTCGATCAGCCAGTAGAGCATCGGTTCAACCTTGCGCCGGCGCCCGTTCGCCGGCCTCGTGGCGGGCGTAATGGCGCTCCAGCGCCTTGACGATCGGCCCCATGCGCGAGCCGAGCGATCCCTTCACCATCACGGCGTCGCCGGCGCGGATCGCCGCAACGACGGCGGGCTCGAGCGCGGCGGCGGTGTCCGCATAGCCGCCCCGGCGCTCGGAGGGAAGAGCTTGCCACAGGGCCTGCATCAGCGGGCCGGCGCAGTACACGAGGTCGACCGCGTTGGCGAGAACGGGCTCCACCAGCGCGCGATGCAGCTCTGCGGCCGGTGGGCCGAGCTCCAGCATGTCGCCGAGCACGGCGATGCGGCGCCCCTGCGGCCCCACCGGCGCCTGTCCGAGCAGCGCGAGCGCCGCGCGCATCGAGGCCGGATTGGCGTTGTAGCTTTCATCGATCAGCACGGCGCTGCCATCCGGAAACTCCAGCGCGGCGCGCCGGCCGCGGCCGACCGGCGCGGCAAGCGAGACCAGCGCCAACGTGCAGACGGCGACGTCCGCTCCGACCAGCGCGGCGGCGGCGAGCACCGCGAGCGAGTTGAGCACGACATGGCGGCCGGGCGCGCCCACCTTGTAGGTC
>DASPZC010000274.1:0-6512 GCA_035636455.1 Xanthobacteraceae bacterium | reverse complement strand
CGCCTTCTCGCGTGCCAGCACGGCAGCGACCGCGGCCGGATCGGCGTCCGGCGACCGCGCCTCGACCGCGCGTTCATCAAGCGTCGCCGGCCGCACCTCTACCGGAATGCCGGCGGTCTCGAGCAGCGCGCGCCGCACCTTGCTCCGGGAGGCAAGCACGAGCGCCGCCGGCGCCAGCCACAGCGCGCTCACGACGCCGTCTGCCGGCGCCGATCGCTCAGGAGCCGCACCACCGCAGCGGCGGTCTCCTCGATCGAGCGCCGGGTGACGTCGATGAGCGGCCAATTGTGCTTGGCGCACAGACGGCGCGAGGACGCCACCTCCTCGGCGACCGCGTCGCGGTCGACGTAGAGGTCGTCGTCGCGATGCGCCTTGAGACCGAGCAGGCGATTCTGCCGGATCTGCACGATGCGTTCGGGACTGGCGAACAGGCCGACCACCAGCGGCTGGCGCAACTGTTCCAGCGCCGGCGGCACCGGCGTGCCGGGCACCAGCGGCACGTTGCCGGTCTTCACCCCGCGATTCGCGAGGTAGATGGAGGTCGGCGTCTTCGAGGTGCGCGAAATGCCGACCAGCACCACGTCGGCGTGCTCGAGGTCGTCGATATGCTGGCCGTCGTCGTGCAGCATGGTGTAGTTGAGCGCGTCGATGCGCTTGAAATATTCCGCATTGAGCGTGTGCTGCGCCCCGATGCGCGGCGTCGTCTCCGCCCCCAGATAGGCCTGGAACAGGCGCAGCACCGGCCCGAGGATCGACAGGACCGGCAGGCCGAGTTCCTGGCACTTTTTCTCCAGGCGATCGGTCAGCTGGCGATCGAGTAGGGTGTAGAGCACGATGCCGGGCGCCGCCTCGATCTCGGCGAGCACGCGGTCGAGCTGCTTTTCGCTGCGCACCAGCGGATAGATGTGCTCGATCGGCGAGACCGGCGCGTACTGGGCGGCGGCCGCGCGCCCCACGGCGATCAGCGTCTCGCCGGTCGCGTCGGAAACGAGATGGAGATGAAAATAGCTGACGCGCGGAGCCATGGCGGCGGTGGGAAACCCTGTGGATAGAGGGGAGGAGGCCACGGGTTGCGGCCGAGCGCAAGCTCGCAGGCGGTCCGGCCCTTTGCGCTCTCCCGCGATGTTCATACAGGTGCCGGCCGGGATAATTTCACCGGTCGAAAAACCGCACCTCATGCATGAGCGGGAATAACCGGCGGGTAGCTTTCGGCCACTGCAAATTATCCGGCGATTCCAGATGGCTGCGGCGCCGGAAACCCAACTGCCGCAATCGGCGCCACGTGGCTGTCCTGTGGGCTGGCTGTGAATCCATGTTGATAGCCGGGTATGAGTCCAATCCACCGTCATAGAGACTCAAACCAAGATTCTTAAAATGGTTTGTTTTAAGATAGCGGTGTGAACGGGCCCTCCTCTGGAAAAAAGCTGCTGCGGGTGCTCTCGGGCGAGCACCAGGAGGTGCCGCCGGTCTGGCTGATGCGTCAGGCCGGGCGGTATCTGCCGGAATATCGGGCGTTGCGGAAACAAGCGGGAAGTTTCCTCGATCTGTGCTTCACCCCGAAGCTCGCGATGGAGGCAACGCTGCAGCCGGTGCGGCGGTTCGGCTTCGATGCCGCCATCCTGTTCTCCGACATCCTGGTGGTGCCGCTGGCGCTCGGGCAGCCGGTGACGTTCGAGGCCGGCGATGGCCCGCGGCTCGATCCGGAGGCCTTGGGACATCTGTGCGCGAGCCTCGATCATGCCAGGCTGGCGCCGGTCTACGAGGCTGTCGGGCTGCTCAGGCAGGCGCTGCCCCCGGAGGTCGCGCTGCTCGGATTCTGTGGCGCTCCGTGGACGGTGGCGAGCTACATGGTGGCGGGGCGCGGCACGCCCGACCAGGGGCCGGCCCGGACGTTGGCCTATGAGGACCCGCGCCGGTTCGCAGGATTGATCAACCGGCTGGTCGATGCCTCCATCGAGTATCTGGTGCGTCAGCTTGAGGCCGGGGCCGAGGCGGTGCAGATCTTCGACACCTGGGCGGGCATCCTGCCGCCGGAGGAATTTGCGCGCTGGTGCATCGAGCCGGTCGGGCGGATCGTTGCGGGCGTGCGCGCGGCGGTGCCGGGGGCGCGCGTCATCGGGTTTCCGCGCGGCGCCGCCACCTGCCTGCCGCGCTATGTGGTGCAGACGGGCGTCGATGCGGTGGGGCTCGACTGGATGATCGACCGCGCCTTCGCGTGCGCGAGCGTGCCGGCCCACGTCGTCCTGCAGGGAAATCTCGACCCGCTGGTATTGCGCGCCGGTGGAACGGCGCTCGACCGGGCGACCGATGCGGTACTGGCGGCGTTTGCCGGGCGCCCGTTCGTGTTCAACCTCGGCCACGGCATCCTGCCGGACACGCCGATCGCCCACGTCGAGCGCATGCTGGCGCGGGTGCGCGGAGGCAGAGCATGATCCCGAAAAAGCCTGCCCCGGACTTGATCCTGGGTGGATACCGGTTTTCGGAAAAGATCATGCTCCAAGGATGAGGCCGCCATGTCGGACGTTTGGTATCCGTGGATCAAGGCCGTCCATCTCATTGCGGCGATCGCCTGGATGGCCGGCATGCTCTATCTGCCGCGGCTGTTCGTCTATCACTGCGCGGCCGAGCCGGGATCGCAGCAGTCGGAAACCTTCAAGGTGATGGAACGCCGGCTACTCAAGGCGATTATCAATCCGGCGATGATCGCGACCTGGGTGCTGGGCCTCTGGCTCGCCTGGTCGGTCGGGTGGTGGGCATCCGGCTGGTTCCACGCAAAGCTCGCCCTGGTCCTCGCGCTGTCGGCCCTTCACGGCTTGTTTGCCAAGTGGGCAAGGGATTTCGCCGCCGATCGGAATCGACGGCCGGCCAGATTCTACCGCTGGGTCAATGAGTTACCAACCATACTCATGATCGGAATCGTGATTCTGGTCATCGCCAAGCCGTTCTGAGGGCGCACTCCGGCGCGGTGACCCCTTGCGAAAGGCGTGGTGAAATCATATGGTCTTGCCACTCCCCTGAACGCAGGCAAATGCGATTCGAGCGCGGTCCACCAGGGACCGGCCGGAGCATCAGGCCAGAGGCCGCGCGCCTCACATACCTGCAGACCTGCGATTCCCTTCCTCCTTCCGTACGGCCGCCGCGTTTTTTTCATCGCCGCCGGCCGACCCTCACAGGACAAACCCGCATGCGGGAAATGAAACTCCAGGATTTGAAATCCAAGACTCCGGTCGAGCTCTTGTCGTTCGCCGAGGAACTCGAGGTCGAGAACGCCAGCACGATGCGCAAGCAGGAGCTGATGTTCGCCATCCTCAAGCAGCTGGCGAGCCGCGAGGTCGACATCATCGGCGAAGGCGTCGTCGAGGTGCTCTCCGACGGCTTCGGCTTCCTGCGCTCGCCGGAGGCGAACTATCTGCCCGGGCCCGACGACATCTACGTCTCGCCCTCGCAGATCCGCCGCTTCGGCCTGCGCACCGGCGACACCATCGACGGCCACATCCGCAGCCCCAAGGACGGCGAGCGCTACTTCGCGCTGCTCAAGGTCAACACCATCAACTTCGAGGACCCCGAGAAGGCGCGTCACAAGATCAACTTTGACAACCTCACGCCGCTCTATCCCGACGAGCGGCTCAACATGGAGCACGAGGACGCGACCAAGAAGGATCTCTCCCCGCGCGTCATCGACATCGTGGCGCCGATCGGCAAGGGCCAGCGCGCGCTGATCGTGTCGCCGCCGCGCACCGGCAAGACCGTGCTGCTGCAGAACATCGCCCACTCGATCACCGCCAACCACCCCGAGTGCTACCTCATCGTGCTGCTGATCGACGAGCGGCCCGAGGAGGTCACCGACATGCAGCGCTCGGTCAAGGGCGAGGTGATCTCCTCGACCTTCGACGAGCCGGCGGCGCGCCACGTGCAGGTCGCCGAGATGGTGATCGAGAAGGCCAAGCGCCTGGTCGAGCACGGCCGCGACGTGGTGATCCTGCTCGATTCGATCACCCGGCTGGGGCGCGCCTACAACACCGTGGTGCCGTCGTCCGGCAAGGTGCTCACCGGCGGCGTCGACGCCAACGCGCTGCAGCGGCCCAAGCGCTTCTTCGGCGCCGCGCGCAACATCGAGGAGGGCGGCTCGCTCACCATCATCGCCACCGCGCTGATCGACACCGGCAGCCGCATGGACGAGGTGATCTTCGAGGAGTTCAAGGGCACCGGCAATTCCGAGCTGATCCTCGACCGCAAGGTGGCCGACAAGCGCACCTTCCCGGCCATGGACATCACGCGCTCCGGCACCCGCAAGGAGGAGCTGCTCACGCCGCCCGACGTGCTCAAGAAGATGTACGTGCTGCGCCGGATCTTGAATCCGATGGGCACCATGGACGCGATCGACTTCCTGCTCGACAAGCTGCGCAACACCAAGAACAACGGCGAATTCTTCGAGTCGATGAATACGTAATTCAATTTCGGACCTCATGGTGAGCGTCGCACCGATCTCGGGTTACCCGAGATCGGCATTATGATGCGCAAGTCGGCTGCATGCCGCCGATTTGCTTGCGACGCGTCTCGAACCATGGCGGCAAAGGCGTTTGTGGCCATGCTTCGAGACGGCCGCTTCACGGCCTCCTCAGCATGAGGTTTGCTGCTTACCCTCGCATTGCCTGCACCGCCTCACCCAGCTTCTCCGCCTGCGTCACCGGCAGCGAGCAGCGTTCCGCGACGCACACGAAGGCGGCGCCGGCGGGCGCGGCGGCGATTTTGTCACGCGCCGGATGAGCCGCAGGGAGCGCGTCGGCAGAGGGCGCGCGCAGCACGATGCGGTCGAGGAAGGGCAGGCGCAGCGCGGCCTTGACCAACGGCTCGGCATGCTCGCCGGTAATCACGATCTCGGCGGCGCGCAGGCGCAGGTCGAGCGCGTTGAGCAGGGCGGCGTGGCCGAACAGGTTTTGCGCCGCGCTCGGCACCAGGCCGTCGAACAGCCGGTCGGCGGCGCCGCGTCTTTGATCGTCGCCGGCGAGCACGGCGAGGCGCACGAGGTTCTGCGCGGCGACCGCGGTGGGATTGGGCGTGGCGTCGTCCATGGTCGAGTTCGGCCGCACCACCAGACCTTCGGCGTCATCGGCGGTGAGCAGATAGCCGGTGTGCGGATCGGCGTAGTGGCGGTCCAGCGCCCGCTGCCATGCCAGCGCCTGGTCGAGATACGCGGGCTCGCCGGTCGCCTCGTTGAGCGCCAGCGCCGCCCTGATCATGGCGGCGAAATCGGAGGCGAGGCCGGGAAACAGCAGGCGGCCGTCGCGCCACGAATGGCCGAGCCGGTCGCCGCGGGTCATGGCGCGGGCGATGAACGCGAAGGCGCGCGCCGCCATGGCAAGCCACGACGGCTCGTCCAGCAGGCTCCCCGCGTTGGCGAGTGCCGCGATCATCAGGCCGTTCCAGTCGGCCAGCACCTTGTCGTCGAGGCCGGGGCGCACCCGCTGCGCGCGCGCGTCCAGCAGTTTTTGCCGCAGCCCGGCGAGCCGCTCCTCGTCCGAATTGCTGCGCCCCATGCTGCGCGGTAAGTCCTTGAGCCGATTGAGAATGTTGTGGCCCTCGAAGTTGCCTTCGGCGGTCGCGTCGTACGCGTCGGCGAAGAACACCGCGTCCTCCGGTCCGAGCAGCCGCATCAGCTCGTCGAGGGACCAGACGTAGAACTTGCCCTCCTCGCCTTCGGAATCCGCGTCGAGCGAGGCGCAGAATGCCCCCTCCGCGGTCGTCATCTCGTGCTCAAGCCAGCCGACCGTCTCGGCCGCACGGGCGCGGAACAACTCGTTGCCGCTGCGCGCAAAGGCGAGCGCCAGCAGTTCGAGCAGCTGGGCATTGTCGTAGAGCATCTTCTCGAAGTGCGGCACCAGCCATTGGGCGTCGACCGAATAGCGCGAGAAGCCGCCGCCGAGATGGTCGTAGATGCCGCCCTGGCACATGCGGTCGAGGGACAGCTCGACGAGATCGAAGAAGCTGGCCTCGCCGGTACGCTGCCCGGCGCGCCACAGCAGTTCGAGGATCGAGCATTGGGGGAATTTCGGCGCGCCCTGCAGGCCGCCGCTGGTGCGGTCGATCAGGCTCGCGAAGCGCCGCGCGATGCCGTCGAGCTCGGCGCGGCCGATCACCACGCGGCCCTCGGGCCGCGCCCGTTCGGCCAGCCGCCCGATCAGCGAGCGGCGGCTCTGGTCGATGCGGTCCGGCTCCTCGCGGAACAGCCGTGCCACCTCGCGCAGCACGTCGACGAAGGCGGGCCGGCCGTAGCGCGCGGCTTTGGGAAAATAGGTGCCGCCCCACACTGGCTCGCCGTCGGGCGTGAGAAACATGGTGAGCGGCCAGCCGCCCTGCTCGCCGATGAGATGCAGCGCCGACATGTAGATCTGGTCGATGTCCGGGCGCTCCTCGCGGTCGACCTTGATGTTGACGAAGAGCTCGTTCATCGCCGCAGCCGCCGCCGGATCCTCGAAGCTTTCGTGCGCCATGACATGGCACCAGTGGCAGGC
>DASPZC010000273.1:0-5341 GCA_035636455.1 Xanthobacteraceae bacterium | reverse complement strand
CGCACGGGGCGCTGCGCCTTCTCGTGTTCGGCGGCAGCCAGGGCGCGCGCATCATGGCCGACATCGTGCCGCCGGCGGTCGAGCGGCTCGATGCCGCGGTGCGGGCGCGCCTCGCGATCGTGCAGCAGGCGCGCGAGGAGGATCTCGAACGGGTGCGCGGCGCCTATGGGCGGGTCGGCCTTGCCGCCGAGGTCGCGCCGTTCTTTCCCGACCTGCCGGCGCGCATTGCCGCCGCGCATTTCGTGGTGTCGCGATCCGGCGCTTCCACGGTCGCCGAGGTTGCCGCCATCGGCCGGCCGGCCATCCTGGTGCCGCTGCCCCACGCGCTTGATCAGGACCAGCTCGCCAACGCCACCGTTCTGATGAAGGCCGGCGGCGCCGTCCTGCTGCGCCAGGATGCGCTCACGCCCGAGCGGCTCGCGGCCGAGATCGCCGCGCTCGCTGCCGATCCGGCCCGGCTCGCCGCCATGGCGGCCGGCGCGCGCTCGGCCGGCGTGCCCGACGCTGCGGCACAGCTTGCCGATCTGGTGCTTCGGGTGGCAAATCTGCGCCAGTGATCCGGTTTCCGCCTCAATAGGTCGTTACGCGCCACGAGGCGTATCGCTGAGGTCTACTCAATGAAGCTGCCGCGCGACATCGGACCGATCCATTTCGTCGGGATCGGCGGGATCGGCATGAGCGGGATTGCCGAGGTGCTGGCCAACCTCGGCTACACGGTGCGCGGCTCGGATGTCGCCGAGAGCGCCAACGTCAAGCGGCTGCGCGACAACGGCATTCCGGTCACCGTCGGCCACGCCATGGCGAACGTCGCCGGCGCCGACGTGGTGGTGGTGTCCTCGGCGATCAAGCGCGACAACCCGGAGCTGATTGCGGCGCGCGCCGGCCGGCTGCCGGTGGTGCGGCGCGCCGAGATGCTCGCCGAACTGATGCGGCTCAAAACCTGCGTCGCCATCGCCGGCACCCACGGCAAGACCACCACCACCTCGATGGTGGCGGCGCTGCTCGAGGCCGGTCATTTTGATCCGACCGTGATCAACGGCGGCATCATCAATGCCTACGGCACCAATTCGCGGCTCGGCACCGGCGACTGGATGGTGGTCGAGGCGGACGAGTCCGACGGCACGTTCCTCAAGCTGCCGGCCGACATCGCCATCGTCACCAACGTCGACCCGGAGCACCTCGACCACTTCAAGACGTTCGAGGCGGTGCAGGACGCGTTCCAGGCCTTCGTCGAGAACGTGCCGTTCTATGGCTTCGCGGTCATGTGCACCGACCATCCGGTGGTGCAGGCGCTGGTCGGCCGCATCGCCGACCGCCGCATCGTCACCTATGGCGAGAATCCGCAGGCCGACGTGCGCCTCGTCGACCTCGCGCACACCAATGGGCATTCGCGCTTCACGGTCGTATTTCGCGACCGCACCGGCGCGCCGGTGGACGAGATCGCCGGGCTCGCCCTGCCGATGCCGGGCCGGCACAACGCGCTCAATGCCACCGCCGCCGTTGCGGTGGCGCGCGAGCTTGCCGTTCCGGACGAGGTGATCCGCCGGGCGCTCGGCAGCTTCGGCGGCGTGCGGCGTCGTTTCACCCGGGTCGGGGAGTGGAACGGCGTCGCGCTGATCGACGATTACGGCCACCACCCGGTCGAGATCGCGGCGGCGCTGCGGGCCGCGCGCGAATCGACCACCGGCAAGGTCGTCGCCGTGATGCAGCCCCATCGCTACACGCGGCTTTCGACCTTGTTCGAGCAATTCTGCAGCTGCTTCAACGATGCCGACATGGTGATCATCGCCCACGTCTATCCGGCGGGCGAGGCGCCGATCGTGGGCGCCGACCGCGATTCTTTGGTGCAGGGGATTCGCGCGCGCGGTCACCGCAACGTCATTGCGCTCGATGCGCCGCCGCAGCTTGCCGGCATCGTGCGGACCCTGGCGAAGCCCGGCGATTACGTCGTCTGTCTCGGCGCCGGCAACATCACCCAATGGGCCTATGCATTGCCGGGCGAGCTTGCGGCACTCGACAAGGCCTGATGCGCGAGTGTCGAGCGCGAGGATGACCTTTCCGGACATCGTTCCTGAGCTGAGAGCGCAAATCCCGCAGGTGCGCGGCCGGCTGATCGCCAATCAGCCGCTCGCCGACCTGACCTGGTTTCGTGTCGGCGGACCGGCGCAAGTCTTGTTCATGCCCGAGGACGAGGCCGATCTCGCCTGCGTGCTCGGTGGAGTGCCGCCCGACGTGCCGGTGACGGTCGTCGGGCTCGGCTCCAACCTGATCGTGCGCGACGGCGGCGTGCCCGGCGTGGTGATCCGCCTCGGGCGCGGCTTCAACGAGATCGCAATCGAGGGAGATCGGCTGCGCGCCGGCGCCGCGGTGCCCGACGTCCGGGCGGCGCGTGCCGCGCAGGAGGCCGGGGTTGCCGGGCTTGCGTTCCTGCACGGCATTCCCGGCGCGGTCGGCGGTGCGCTGCGTATGAACGGCGGCGCCTATGGGCGCGAGACCAAGGACGCGCTGGTCGAAGCGCGCGGGGTCGACCGCGCGGGCTCGATCCAGGTGTTTGCCGTGGGCGACATGGGCTACCGCTATCGCCATTGCGGCGTCGGCGAGGACATCGTCTTCACCCAGGCTTTGTTTCAGGGCGAGCGCGGCGACCCAAAAATCATCGCGGCCGAGATGGATGCGATCACGGAAGCCCGGGAGGCGACGCAGCCGGTGAAGAGCCGCACCGGCGGCTCGACCTTCAAGAATCCGCCCGCCGCCAAGGCGTGGCAGCTGATCGACGCGGCCGGCTGCCGGGGCCTGAAGATCGGCGACGCGCAGGTGTCGGAGCTGCACTGCAATTTCCTGATCAATCTCGGCAACGCCAGCGCGGCCGACATCGAGACGTTGGGCGAAACCGTGCGCACGCGGGTCAGGGAAGCCTCCGGCGTCGATCTCGAGTGGGAAATCAAGCGGATCGGGGTGGCGAAATCCCGGTGAATCACGTCTGTTTGCGGGCGCCATGGCGAAATCAAAGCATGTCGCCGTCCTCATGGGCGGCTGGTCGGCCGAGCGGGACGTATCGGTCAGTTCAGGCCGCGCCTGCGCCGAGGTCCTGGAGAAGCAGGGCTATCGCGTCACCCGCATCGATGTCGGCCGCGATATCGCCAGCCTGCTGCAGACGCTCAAGCCCGACGTCGCCCTCAATGTGCTGCACGGCCGGCCGGGCGAGGACGGTACCCTCCAGGGCATCCTGGAAATCTTAGGCATCCCCTACAGCCACTCCGGCGTGCTCGCCTCGGCGCTCGCCATGGAGAAGGACATGGCCAAGACCATGTTCGGCGCCGCCGGGATCCCGGTGGTGGACGGCGTGGTGGTGTCGCGGCTCGAGGCCGCCAAGGCGCACGTGCTGCCGCGGCCCTACGTGATCAAGCCGGTGTCCGAGGGCTCCAGCGTCGGCGTGTTCATCGTCACCGAGGCGCACGATCATCCGCCCCAGGAGCTTTACCGGGACGACTGGCCGTTCGGCGACCGGGTGCTGTGCGAGCGCTACGTGCCCGGCAAGGAGCTGACCTGCGCGGTCATGGGCGACAACGCCCTCGACGTGATCGAAATCCTGCCGGCGGTACGGTTCTACGACTATGAGGCCAAGTACGCCCCGGGGGGGTCGCGCCACCTGCTGCCGGCGCCAATTTCACCATTTGTTTACCTAGAGGTCCGAAGACTCGCATTGGCGGCGCATCGGGCTCTGGGGTGCCGGGGGGTGAGCCGCGCGGACTTCCGCTACGACGACCGTGCGGAGGGGATCGGGGGCCTGTTCTGTCTCGAAATCAACACGCAGCCCGGCATGACCGAGACCTCGCTGGTGCCCGAGATCGCGGCCCATGCGGGCATTTCATTCGCTGAGCTGGTGCGATGGATGGTGGAGGACGCATCGCTGAACCGCTGACGCGGCAGACGCCGCCGCCGTCGGCTGTTCCGGCGCACGCCGCCGCAGCGCGGCCGCGCGCCCGCCGGCGCCTGTCCGCAAAACGTCCGACCCGAATCACTCGGTTCATGCGAAACTGGTCGATGCGGATGGCGGACCTGAGCTTGCCGCGCTTCATCGGCGCGGCGGCATCGGCGCTGCTTATCCTCGCCAGCATCGGTTACGGCGTAGTGAAAGGCGGCCATGGCCCGATGATCGTCGGCTTTCTCAAGGACACGCGCGATGCCGCGGCCAATGCCGCCGGATTCCACATCGCCGCCGTTTCGCTGTCCGGCGAGAAGCAGGTGAGCCGCCGCGAAATCTTTGCCGCCGCCGGCGTCACCGACCGCGCCTCCCTGTTGTTCCTCGACGTCGACAACGCACGCGCGCGCCTCAAGGCGATCCCGTGGATCGCCGACGCCACGGTCAAGAAGCTCTATCCCGACCACCTGCAGATCACCGTCAGCGAGCGCGACGCCTTCGCGCTGTGGCAGACCGGCGGCAAGGTGTCGGTGATCTCCGCCGACGGCACCGTGGTCGGCCCGCTGATCGACGCACGCTTCGCCGCCCTGCCGCTCGTGGTCGGCGCGGGCGCCGCGAGCCGGGCGCGCGAATTCCTCGGGCAGCTCGACAAATATCCGGCGATCCGCGTGCAGGTGCGCGCCGGCGTCCTGGTCGCCGAGCGGCGGTGGAACCTGCGGCTCAAGAACGGCATCGACGTGCGCCTGCCGGAAAACGACGTTCCACGCGCCCTCGACACGCTGGCCGCGCTCGACCGCGACAAGCAACTACTGACTCGCGACGTCAGCGCGATCGATCTGCGATTGCCGGACCGCGTCAGCGTACGGCTGTCGGACGAGGCCGCCCAGGCGCGCGAGGACGCGCTCAAGGACAAGAAGGCCAAGCGAAAGGGCGGCGACGCATGACCTCCCTCGACCACGGCCTCGCCCCGAAGATGAAGCCGGTATCGCCGCGGCGCTCCGCCGTCGTGTGCGGGCTCGATATCGGCACCAGCAAAGTCGCCTGCATGATCGCGCGGCTCACGCCGCGCTCGCCGCAGGAGGTGCTGCACCGGCGCAGCCACGCGGTCGAGGTGCTCGGGCTCGGCCACGCCCAGGCGCGCGGCATGAAGGCCGGAACGGTCGTCGACCTCGTCGAGGCCGAGGCGGCGGTGCGCCAGGCGGTCGACGCGGCCGAACGGATGGCCGGCGTGCACATCGAATCGGTCGTGCTCGCGGTGTCCGCCGGCCGCATGGCGAGCGAGCTCTATGCGGCGACCGTGCACCTGCGCGGCTCGACCGCCAACGAGGCCGACATCGAGCGGGTGCTCGCCGCCGGCAGCCGCCATTCCGTGCGCGACGGCCGCGCCGTGCTGCATTCGCTCCCCATCGGCTACGCGCT
>DASPZC010000272.1:0-5475 GCA_035636455.1 Xanthobacteraceae bacterium | reverse complement strand
ATCCGCAGCCGCAACTGCCCCTCGGTCCAACGCGCGCCGGCCCCCGCAAGGTCCGGCGCGAGGTTTCCCTGCAGCCTCTCCTCGGGGAACGGCCCCGCGTGGCACAGCAGGCACAGCCCGACCCGGCGATTGACGATGATCGCGCGGCCGCGCGCCGCATCGCCCGGCGTGTCGGTCAGGGGCGCCGGGATCGCGTCGCCCACCGCCTCGTAGGAACGCAGCGCCTCTTCGCCGCCCGCGCTGCCGGCGATGCCCGCCGCGACAAGCGCCGCGAGCGCGATTTTTTCATGCGCGCGCATTTGCGCTAGCCGAACACTTCGGCGGTGATCGTCCGGAACCACGCGTCCGCATAAGTTGCCTCGAGCGCACGGTTTTCGCGCGGCGCATCGGCCGGGCTCGCCCCTCCGGCTCCCTCGACATCCACGAACTGGCCGTTCACCGCCTGGTACACGCCCACGATCGAGATGCCGTAATCGGGCGCCACCAGGCTGTAGCAGGTGTTGATGATTTTCCCCGCCGCCGGCGTCGCGCCGTCGAGCAGTTGCTTGACCGCGACCGCGCACGCCTTCGCCTGGGCGTTGGCCGCGAAGGCGGACTTCGCCATGGCGCCGCTGATCGCCGCGTCGCCGATCACGTGCACGTTGCGCTGCAGGGACGACTCGAAGGTGGCCGGATCGATCGGGCACCAGCCGGTGCGGTCGGCGACGCCGGCGATCTCGGCGATGCGCGCGGCCTTTTGCGGCGGGACCACGTTCGCGACCGCCGCCTTGTGCTCGGTGAAGTCGGTCACCAGCGTGTTGGTCGCCGGGTTCACCCTGACGACCTTGCCGTCGTTCGACAGCGGCACCCATTCGAGCAGGCCGGCATAGAGTTCCTGCCAGGCCGCCTGGAACGAGCGCTGCAGCGGGAACGTGTCCTTGCTGTCGAGGATGAGGATTTTCGAGCGCGGTTTTTTGCTCTTCAGGTAATGGGCGATCAGGCTCGCCCGCTCGTAGGCGCCGGTCGGGCAGCGCATCGGATTGGGCGGAACCGAGATTGCGACGAGCCCGCCATCCTCCATCGCCTCGAGCTGCCGGCGCAGCAGCAGCGTCTGCTCCCCGGCCTTCCATGCGTGCGGCATGCGCCCGGCCGCCGCCTCGTCGTAGCCGGCGGGTGCGCCCCAGCGGAAATCGACCCCCGGCGCCAGCACCAGCCGGTCGAACGGCAGCACCGTGTCGGCGCCGAGCGTGACGGTGCGGGCCTGCGGATCGACCCGGGTCGCCGGCGTGAAGGCCAGCGTGATGCCGAGGCCGGCGAGCGCCTCGTAGTTGAACTGCTGGGCGCGCAGCGCGCGCATTCCGGCGATGACGCCGTTGCTGAACGGACAGGCGGTGAACGTCGGATTCGTCTCGACCAGCACGACATTGAGCTTGGGATCGAGCCGCCTGAGCGTACCGGCGCAGGTCGCGCCGGCAAAGCCGCCGCCGACCACGACCACGCGCGGCGCGGCCTGCGCGATCGCCGGCAGCGGCACCAGGACGGCGCACGCCGCGAGCGCACGCTTGAGGAATGTCCGCCGGCTGGCCGCGACGCGACGTTTCATCGAAGGCCTATTGTTGCGCGCCGAGCCAATCGGCGACGGCGCGGGTCTCCTCGTCGGAGAAGCCCTTGGCGATGCGGTCCATGACGGTCGACGGTTTCTGTCCGGAGCGGAACGCCTGCATGGCCGCGACGATCTCGGCCGCGTTGCGTCCGGCAAGCCGCGGCACTTTGGTCTCGACCTTGGCGCTTGCCGGATGGCAGCCGGTGCAGGAGGTTGCGCCGGACGGCGGCGCCGGCGCCGCTGCACCGGCCGCCTGAGCGAGGGCAAAAAGGCAGGCGCCAGCGACGGCCGTCCCCGCCGCTCTCATGTTCGTGCTCCAAACAAAGAATCCGGAGCGGCGGGTTGCCCGCCGCTCCGGTTTGCTCACGCCATCTGGATGTTGTGGTTCTTCAGCGGGAACGAGCGGATGCGCTTGCCCGTCGCCGCGAAGTACGCATTCATCACGGCGGGCGCGGCCACGCAGATCGTCGGCTCGCCGACGCCGCCCCAGACGCTGCCGCCGGTCGGCATGATGATCGACTCGACCTTCGGCATTTCGTTGATGCGCATCGAATTGTAGGTGTCGAAGTTCTCCTGCTCGATGCGGCCGTCCTTCACGGTGCATTCCTGATAGAACAGGGCGGACAGTCCGTACACGAACGAGCCCGCGACCTGCCGCTCGATCTGCGACGGGTTGACCGCGTATCCCGGATCCGTCGCCGCCACGATGCGATGCACCTTGATCTTGTCGCCGTTGACCGAGACCTCGGCACACGCCGCCACGTAGCTGTTGAACGCCATCATCTGCTCCAGTCCGCGGTAGACGCCCTGCGGCGCCGGCTTGCCCCAGCCCGCCTTCTCGGCCACCGCGTTGAGCACGCCGAGGTTCCGCGGATGCTTGCTCATCAGCTTGCGGCGGAACTCGAGCGGATCCTGGCCGACCGAGTGAGCCAGCTCGTCCATGAAGCACTCGAGGAAGATGGCGTTCTGGTTGATGTTCACGCCCCGCCAGAAGCCCGGCAGGACGTGCGGGTTGCGCATCGAATGGTCGATCATCAGGTTCGCGACCGTGTAGCCGAACGCGTGCTCCTGGCCCTGCGGCATGAGGCCCTGGAACGTGAGCGGGTCCTTTCCGTTCTGCAGGTTCTGCGGGAAGATGTACGCGAGGATCGACTGGCCGGACAGGCGGATGTGCAGTCCGGTCAGGTTGTTGTCCTTGTCGAACGCGCCGGTGAGCTTGCACTGCATCACCGGATGGTAGCGGCCGTGCGTCATGTCTTCTTCGCGCGACCACAGCAGCTTCACCGGCGTGCCGGGCATCTGCTTGGCGATGAGGATCGCCTGGGTCACGTAGTCGTGGAACGCGCCGCGTCGGCCGAAGCCGCCGCCGGAGACGTAGGTCTTGTAGACGTCGCACTTGTCGGCCGGCAGGCCCGACGCCGCGAGCGTCGCCGCGAACGCGGCTTCGCCGTTCTGGGTCGGCACCCATACCTCGCACTTGTCCGCCGTCCAGCGCGCGGTGGCGTTCATCGGCTCCATGGTTGCGTGGTTCTGGTACGGATAGGCGTAGACCGCCTCGATCTTCTTGGCCGCGGCGGCGATCGCCGCCTTGGCGTCGCCGTTCTCGTTGCCGACGAATGCCTGATCGGCATCGAGGCCGGCCTTGAGCCAGTCCGCGATCGTGGCACTCGAGACCTTGGTGCTTTCGCCTTCGTCCCAGACGATCGGCAGGGCGTCGACCGCGGTCTTGGCGTGCCACCAGGTGTCGGCCACCACCGCGACGCCGGAGTCGCCCACCTGCACCACCTTCTTGACCCCGGGCATGCCCGAGACCTTGGCGGCGTCGAAGCTCTTGATCTTGCCGCCTTGCACCGGACAGTCGCGAATAGCGGCGTTGAGCATGCCGGGCAGCTTGAGGTCGGTGCCGTAGACCAGCTTGCCGGTGACCTTGTCGGGGGTATCGAGCCGCAGCAGCGGCTTGCCGATGACCTTCCAGTCCTTGGGATCCTTGAGCGCGACATCCTTCGGCGGCTCGAGCTTGGCGGCGGCTTCCGCCACCTTGCCGAAGGTCGTGTTGCGGCCGGACGCCTTGTGGGTGATCACGCTGTTGGCGACGGTCAATTCTCCGACCGGCACCTTCCACTCGTTGGCGGCCGCCTGCATCAGCATCATGCGGGCCGCCGCGCCGCCCTTGCGCACGTATTCGTGCGACATGCGGATGCCGCGGCTGCCGCCGGTCGAGAAGTCGCCCCACACGCGCTTCCGGGCGACGCTCTGGCCAGGCGTCGGATATTCGGTCGTGATCTTCGACCAGTCGCATTCGAGCTCTTCCGCGACCAGTTGCGCCAAGCCGGTCAGCGTCCCCTGACCCATTTCGGTGCGCACGACGCGGATCACGACGGTATCGTCCGGCCGGATCACGACCCAGGCGTTGATTTCCGGCGAGCCGTCCGCGGCGCGGACGACCGTGGGTCCGCCGAGCGGAATCTCGAGCCCCAGCGCAAGGCCGCCGCCGATTGCGGCGGTGCCGATGACGAAGGAGCGGCGGTTCAAAGTCGGTACGTAATTCATTGCTCCCTCCCGGCTCAGGCCGTGGCTGCCATGTGGATCGCTTCGCGCACCTGTTGGAAGGTGCCGCAGCGGCAGATGTTGGTGATCGCCGCGTCGATGTCGGCGTCGGTCGGCTTCGGCTTCTCCCGGAGGAGCGCCGCCACCGCCATGATCATGCCGCTCTGGCAATAGCCGCATTGCGGCACGTCGTGGTTGACCCAGGCTTTCTGCACCTTGTGCAGGGTGCCGCCGGCCGCAAGCCCTTCGATGGTGGTGATCTGCTTGCCGACCGCGTCGCTGACGACCATCCCGCATGAGCGGACGGCGACGCCGTCGATGTGGACCGTGCAGGCACCGCATTGCGCGATACCGCAGCCGTATTTGGTTCCGGTCAGGCCGACGTTCTCCCGGATCACCCACAACAGCGGGGTATTCGGGTCGACGTCGACGTCATGTGCAGTTCCGTTGATGGTGAGACGGGCCATTCCAATCCTCCCTGATCAAAACCGCCCTGGATGCGGACGCCCCTATCCCGGCCCGCGAACGCGTCACATACGCGTCACGCGCCGTATCATCCGCTGGGCGGCATGCGAACGAAGGGGGCCATCCTAGACCCATTTGGGCGCCGGTGAAATCGCGAATAAGTGATCGAGGTTCCCCCGAGCCTGCCGTGCGGCGCCGGGCTGGAATTACGGGCGAATAGCGAATAGCGAATAGACAAGCGACGGCAGCTATCCGCCACTCACTATTCGCTACTCACTATTCGCTATTCGCTAATCTTCGCGGCACCACCAGGGTGCCGACCAACACCTGCACCGGCTCGTTGTTCTGATTGAACGTGGTGGTGCGCACCTTGATCAGTCCTTGCTCCGGCCGCGACTTCGACGCCCGCACCTCGATGATCTCGCTCTCGAGGCGAAGCTCGTCGCCCGGGCGCACCGGCTTGAGCCAGCGGAACTCCTCGAAGCCCGCGCCGACGATGCCGCCGGCCGGCTTGAGCTCGCCGCCGACCAAAAGCCGCATGGTCAGCGCCGCCGTGTGCCAGCCGCTCGCCGCCAAACCCTGGAACAGGCTCTTGCGCGCGGCGTCCTCGTCGAGGTGGAATGGCTGCGGGTCGAACTTGGCGGCGAACGCCTTGATCTCGTCCGCCTCGACGCGCAGCGTTCCCGACCGAAAAACCTGGCCGGCGGCGAAGTCCTCGAGATAGTGCGTCGTCATCGTGATGCTGTCCGGACCGGGGGTCGCCGCAACCATGTGGGCGATGGGCGCCGGCTTGTCGATCTAAAACCTGGAATGCCGGGCATGATCCGCGCTCATGGGGCGCAGGCTCCCTCTCCCGGACCCCCCGCACCCGGGGGGAAGGT
>DASPZC010000271.1:0-3214 GCA_035636455.1 Xanthobacteraceae bacterium | reverse complement strand
CCGCAGCGGCCGCACTGCCCATGCCTGGCTGATCGGCGGCCCCCCCGGCGTCGGCAAGGCGACGCTCGCCTATCGCATGGCGCGTTTCGTGCTCGCCAATCCCGATCCCGCTGCGCCGGCGGTGCAAGCGGCACGCTCGCTTGCCGTTGCGCCGGATCATCCGGCGGCCCGCCGCGTCGCCGCGCAGTCGCACCCCGATCTACTCGTGCTGGAACGCACCCCGGGTCCGACCGGGACGCTGCGCACCGTGATCACGGTCGACGAGGTCCGCCGCACGGTCAGCTTTTTCGGCTCGACGGCAGGCGAGGGGGGTTGGCGGGTCTGCGTCGTCGACACCGCCGACGAGCTGCAATACCCGCAGGCCTCGAACGCCCTGCTCAAAGTGCTGGAGGAACCGCCGGCGCGCGCGCTGTTCCTGATCGCGAGCCATGCTCCCGGACGCCTGCTCGCGACCATCCGGTCGCGGTGCCGACGGCTCATGCTTCGCCCGCTCGGCGAGGCGGACGTCGCGCGCGCAGCCGCGACCGCGCTGGAGCGTCCGGAGGACGACGCGGCGATCCGCGACGCGGCGCGCGCCGCACAGGGCAGCGTGAGCCGCGCCGTCACGCTATTGGGCGGCCGCACGCTTGCCGTGCGGGAGCGGGTGCTCGAGCTGCTCGGCCGTCTCCCCGCCCTCGATCCGCCGGCCATGCATGCGCTCGGCGACACGCTCGGGCGCGCCGATACTGCCGCGTTCGAAGCCTGTCTCGACGCCATGCGCGATTGGCTCAGCAGCCGGCTTTCGATCGGGGCCAAAAGCCCGGCTCGCCTTGCACGGGTTGCGGAGGTGTGGGAAAAGCTCAACCGCGCCGCCGACGAGGTCGAAGAGTTCAATCTCGAGCGAAAGCCGCTGCTTTTCGCGGCATTCGGCCTGCTCGCCGAAGCCGCGCGCGGCTGATCCAGCCACATACGCCGACGAGCTTTTCGCGATGGCGACCAAGCCCCGCTATTTTCTTACGACCGCCATCGCCTATCCCAATGGGCCCCCGCACATCGGCCATGCCTACGAGGCGATCGCGACCGATGCGATCGCCCGCTTCATGCGGCTCGACGGTTACGACGTGTTCTTTCTCACCGGGACCGACGAGCACGGCCGAAAGATGCAGCAGACCGCGGCCGAGGCCGGCATTTCGCCCCGCGAGCTGATCGAGCGCACCGTGCCGCGGTTCCGCGCCATGGTCGAGCGGCTCGAGTGCAGCAACGACGATTTCATCCGCACGACCGAGCCGCGGCATTATCGCGCTTCGCAGGCGATCTGGGAGCGGATGGCGAAGACCGGCGATATCTACCTTTCCAAATACGCCGGCTGGTACTCGATCCGCGACGAGGCGTACTACGGCGAGGCCGAGATCGGCGTCGGATCCGGCGGCGAGCGGCGCGGCCCGACCGGCTCGCCGGTCGAATGGGTCGAGGAGGAGAGCTACTTCTTCCGGCTCTCCGCGTATCGGGACAAGCTGCTCGATCTCTACCAAAAACATCCGGATTTCGTCCTGCCGGAAACGCGGATGAACGAGGTCACGAGCTTCGTCAGAGGCGGCTTGCAGGACCTTTCGATCTCGCGCACCAATTTCGACTGGGGCGTCCCGGTGCCCGGCGACCCCAAGCACGTGATGTATGTCTGGGTCGACGCGCTGACGAATTACATCACCGGCGTGGGCTTCCCCGACACCGAGAGCGAGCAGTTCCGCCGCTATTGGCCGGCCGACCTGCACGTCATCGGCAAGGATATTTTGCGCTTCCACGCGGTCTATTGGCCGGCGTTCCTGATGTCTGCGGGCCTCGCGGTGCCGCGACGCGTCTTCAGCCACGGCTTTCTGTTCAACCGCGGTGAGAAGATGTCGAAGTCGGTGGGCAACGTCATCGATCCCTTCGCGCTGGCCGATGCTTATGGGGTCGACCCGCTGCGCTATTTCTTGCTGCGCGAGGTGCCGTTCGGCCAGGACGGCAACTACAGCCACGAGGCGATCGTCAACCGCATCAACGCCGATCTCGCCAACGATCTGGGCAACCTCGCGCAGCGCTCGTTGGCGATGATCGCCCGCAACAGCGGCGGCGTGCTGCCGCGGCCGGGCGCCTTCAGCGCCGCGGACCAGGCGATCTTCGCCGCCGCCGATGCGATGCTTTCTGCCGCGCGGCGCGCCATGGAGACCCAGCAGCTCCACCACGTGCTGAACGTCATTTGGAGCGTGGTTGCCGATGCGAACCGTTATTTCGCGGGCGAAGCGCCCTGGGCGCTCGCCAAGACCGACCCGCCGCGCATGGCAACCGTGCTGTACGTCACCGCCGAAGTGCTCCGCCAGATCGCGATCCTGGTCCAGCCGTTCGTGCCGGCATCAGCCGCAAAGCTGCTCGATCTGCTCGCGGTGAACGAGCGGGATTTCGCCGCGCTCGGCGCCGCGCACCGCATCGCGGCGGGCAAAAAACTGCCGCCGCCGAACCCGGTGTTCCCGCGCTACCAGGAACCGGCCTGAGCCATGCTGGTCGACAGCCATTGCCATCTCGATTTCCCGGATCTCGCCGCCGAGATCGACGCCGTCGTCGCCCGGGCGCAAACCGCGGGTTTGGCGAAAATTGTAACGATCTCGACCCGGGTGCGCCGCCATCGCGAGGTGCTGGCCATCGCCGAGCGCTTCGAGAACGTGTTCTGCTCGGTCGGCACGCATCCGCATTACGCCCATGAGGAACTCGACGTGACCGCGCGCGAGCTTGCCGAGCGGGCCAGCCATCCCAAAGTGGTCGGGATCGGCGAGGTCGGCCTCGATTATCATTACGACAACAGTCCGCGCGCGGCGCAGGAGCGCGGGCTGCGCACCCATATCGCCGCGGCGCGCGAGACCGGATTGCCGCTGATCATCCATTGCCGCGATGCCGATGCCGACATGGCGCGCATCCTCACCGAAGAGATGCGGCAGGGCGTCTTTCCGGCCGTGCTGCATTGCTTCACCGGCGGGCGCGAGCTGGCGCGCACGGGCGTGGCGTTGGGCATGTACGTGTCGTTCTCCGGGATCCTGACGTTCAAGAAATCCGACGCGCTGCGCGCGATCGCGGCCGAGCTGCCCGCCGACCGCATCCTGGTCGAGACCGACGCGCCCTATCTCGCGCCGCAGCCGTGGCGCGGCAAGCGCAACGAGCCCGCCTATGTGGTCGAGACCGCGCGCGTGCTCGCGCACTGCCG
>DASPZC010000270.1:0-6006 GCA_035636455.1 Xanthobacteraceae bacterium | reverse complement strand
AAGCTTGCAATGATCGTATCGGCAAACAAGGCGAGCTGGACGCCGCCCGACCCGATCACCGCCGGGCACGCCGCCGCCTGGGGCGTGTTCGTCGCCGGCTGCCTCGAGGTGCTGCTGGTCGCCGGCAATACGGCGCGCGCCGACGCGCTGCCGGGCTTTCGCCGCGTGACGCTGGACAAAGACGTCAGACGCTTCTTCGTCGCGCTCGGCCCGGCGGTGATCGGGTCGGGCGGCGTCCAGCTCGCCTTGTTTGCCGATACGATCATTGCAAGCTTCCTGCCGGCGGGCGCGCTCTCCGCGCTCTACTACGCGGATCGCCTCAATCAACTGCCGATCGGCGTCATCGGTATCGCGGTCGGCACCGTGCTGCTGCCGGACCTGTCGCGCCGGCTGGCGGCGGGCGACGAGGCGGGGGCGCGCGACGCGCAGAACCGCGCGATCGAGTTCACCCTGCTGCTGTCGCTTCCCTGCCTCGTCGCCTTCCTGCTGGTGCCGGACCTTATCCTGCGCGCGCTGTTCGTCCGCGGCGCGTTCACCGCGGCGGATGCCGCCGCTGCCGGCGCGACGCTTGCCGCCTACGCGCTCGGCCTCGTCCCGTTCGTGCTGATCCGCAGCGCGGTCGCGCCGTTCTTTGCGCGCGGCGACACGGCAACCCCGGTCAAGGCCGCGCTGATCGCGGTTGCGGTGAACATCGCGTTCAAGATTCTGCTGATGGGTCCGCTGGCCCAGGTGGGCCTCGCGCTCGCCACCACCATCGGCGCGTGGATCAATTTCGCCCTCGTCGTGTGGTTCGCATGGCGCGCCGGCTTCATGCGATTGGACGCCGGTCTCGTGCGCTCGCTTGCAAAGCTCGGTGCGGCCGGCCTCGCGCTCGGCGTCGCGCTATGGCTGGCGCAGCGCCCGGCGCTCGAGCTGTTCGCGGGGCGCGGCGCGCGCGACCTCATGGGGCTGGCCGTGCTCGCCGCCCTCGGGGCGATCGTCTACGGCGGCGTCGTGCTGCTGCTGTTCGGCCGGCAATGGATCGCGCGCCTGCGCCGCCGGCGCGCCGCCGCGGCACCATCGCCGAGGCCGGCCGACGTGCTGCACGAGTGAGGGGGGTCCGGTGACTTTCATCGTCGTGCTCGCCGGCTGGGTCTTTTCGCTGTGCCTGCACGAGTTCGCTCATGCGGCCGTCGCCTATGCGGGTGGCGATACCAGCGTGCGCGAGAAGGGCTACCTGACGTTCAATCCGCTGCGCTACGCCGACCCCATGCTGTCGATTTTCATCCCGTTGCTGCTCTTGCTGCTGGGCGGCATCGGGCTTCCGGGCGGCGCCGTCTACATCAACGACGCGCGCCTGCGCAGCAGATACTGGGCCTGCGCGGTCTCGCTTGCCGGCCCCGCCGCCAATCTGCTGTGCGCGGTCGCGCTGGCGCTGGTGCTGGAGATCGAGTCCGTCGCGGCGAGCCCGATCGCCCCGGCGCTCGCGTTTCTCGCCCTGCTGCAGGTCACCGCCATCGTGCTGAACTTGCTGCCGGTGCCGCCGCTCGACGGTTATCGGGCGCTGGCGCCGTTCCTCGGCCGCGGCCTGCGCGGCACGTTCGACCGTTTCGGATCGGCCACCATGCTGCTCCTGCTGTTCGTCCTGTGGTTCGTGCCGGCTGCGTCGCACTGGTTCTGGCTGGCGACGTTCCGCGTCGCCGCCGCCGTCGGCGTTCCCCTCCAGCTGGCGGTGCGCGGGCTCCAGGACTTCAAGATTTTATGAGCCGCGCTCCTGCGGCGTCAGCGTGAAGGTGCGCCGCTTGCCGAGGCGCAGCACCTCGATCTCGATCGTGCGGCCGATGCGCTCGCCGGTGAGGAGGCGGATCAAATCGTCGGCGCCGGTGACCGGCATTCCGTCGAGCGCGATGATCATGTCGCCGGTCATCAGCCCGGCCTTGGCCGACGGGCTTCCCGGCTCGATCGCCGCGATCATGGCGGCCTTGTCCTGCGCGACGCCGGCCGCGATCTGCAGGCGCCGCGCGATCGAGACCTGGTGCGCCGAGATGCCGATGAAGGCGCGCCGCACGCGGCCGTGCCGCACCAGCTCGCCGAGCACGAAGCTCGCCGTGTTCGAGGCAACCGCAAAACAGATGCCCTGGGCGCCCTGGATCACCGCGGTGTTGATGCCGATCACCTCGCCGCGCGAGGAGGCGAGCGGCCCGCCGGAATTGCCGGGGTTGAGCGCGGCGTCGGTCTGGATCACGTCGTCGATCAGCCGGCCGGTGCGCGCGCGCAGCGAGCGGCCGAGCGCGGAGACCACGCCGGCCGTCACCGTCGACTCGAAGCCGAGCGGATTGCCGATCGCCACCACGAGCTGGCCGCGCCGCAGCTTCTTGGAATCGCCGAGCTGCGCCGAGGGCAGGCTCACCGCCGCATCGGCGCGCACCAGGGCGAGGTCGGTGTGGGGGTCGTCGCCGACGACCCGTGCCGAGAGCGTGCGTCCCTCGACCGTCGTCAGCTCGACCCGGCCTGCGCCGCCGACCACGTGGCTGTTGGTGAGCACGAGCCCGTCCGGCGCCACCACCACGCCGGAGCCCGAGCCCGCCCGCGCCGCGCGCTCGCGCTTCCACACGTCAATGCGCACCACCGCCGGACCCAGGCGGTCGGCGACCTCGGTCACGGCGCGCGAATAGGCATCTAGCAGGGCATCGTCGTTCGCCACGTCGATCGGCTGCGCCGGCACGACCGGCGCCGATGGATCGTCGTCGAGGATGGGGCTGGGGTTGAAATCGAGCATCTGATTGCCACGTTTGCCAAGGCTATGGACGGCAGGCGGCACATATGGGAAGCGAAACGCGTGCGGAAAAGGTAGGGCATTGATCGCGCCGGCGGCGCGCTGCGCTGGCGTCCGCCGGGCAAAACCATTTGTCGACGGGGCATTCATGCGGATATCGATTCACAAGGGCGTGACCGCCGGCCTCCTGCTTGCGGCGCCGCTGATCGCGGCGTGCGGCAGCGAGCAGCCCGCCCCGCAGGCGCCGCCGCCGCCCCAGGTGACGGTGGCAAAGCCGGTCAAGCGCACCATCGTCGATCAGGACGAATACGTCGGCCGGTTCGTGGCGATCGAGGCGGTCGAGGTGCGCGCGCGCCTGTCGGGCTATCTCGCCTCGGTGCATTTCACCGACGGCCAGCTGGTGAAGAAGGGCGATCTCCTGTTCACCATCGACCGGCGCCCGTTCCAGATCGCGCTCGACCAGGCCCGCGCCAATCTCGCGCAGGCGCGCGCCAACCTCGCGTTCACCGAAAGCGACCTGGCGCGCGGCCAGCAGCTGGTGCGCGACAAGACCATCACCGAGCAGAGCTTCGACCAGCGCACGCAGGCCAAGCGCGTCGCCGAGGCGGCGGTCGCGGCGAACGAGGCGCTGGTGCGCTCGGCCGAGCTCGACCTCAACGAATTCACCGAGCTGCGCGCGCCGGTCGACGGCCGCATCGGCGATCGCCGCGTGTCGCCCGGAAATCTGGTCACCGGCGGGACGAGCGGCAACACCACGCTGCTCGCGACCATCGTCTCGCTCGACCCGATCCGCTTCGAGTTCACGTTCGATGAAGCCTCCTACCTGCGCTACGAGCGCTCCGCCAAGGCGGGCAAGGACGTGGCAAGCCGCGCGGCGTCGAACCCGGTCAAGCTCAAGCTGCTCGACGAGCCGGACTTCACCCACGAGGGACGGATGGATTTCGTCGACAACGCGATCAACCAGTCGTCGGGCACGATCCGCGGGCGCGCGGTGCTTCCCAATTCGTCGGCGCTGTTCACGCCCGGCATGTTCGGCCGCATCCAGGTCCCCGGCTCGCCGCCTTACGATGCGCTGCTGGTGCCCGATACGGCGATCGGCACCGAGCAGACGCGCAAGTTCGTGATGGTGGTCGATGCGGAGAGCACCGCGCGGCAGAAATACGTGACGCTGGGCGACGCCGCCGCCGGGGGGCTGCGCGTGATCAGGCAGGGCGTCGCGCCCGACGACCGGGTCGTGGTCAACGGCCTGATGCGCGCGCGCCCCGGCACCAAGGTGACCGCCCAGGAGGCGCCGGCGACGGGCCCGACCGCCAAGGCCGATTGAGGCGCCGATGCGGATCTCGCACTTCTTCATCGACCGGCCGATCTTCGCCGCCGTCGTCTCGATCGTCTTCGTCATCGTCGGCGGCGTCTCGTTCTTCCGCCTGCCGGTTGCCCAATATCCCGAGATCGCTCCGCCGGTGATCAACGTCACCGGGCAATATCCGGGCGCCAGCGCCGAGGTCGTCGCCTCGACGGTGGTCACGCCGATCGAGCAGCAGATCAACGGCGTCGAGAATATGCTCTACGTGTCGTCCAACTCGACGGCGGACGGAAAATTCACCATATCGGTGACCTTCGACCTCGGCACCAATCTCGACATCGCGCAGGTGCAGGTGCAGAACCGCGTCGGCATCGCCGAGCCGCGGCTGCCTCAGGACGTGCGCCAGATCGGCGTGACGGTGGCGAAAAGCTCGCCCGACCTGATGATGGTCGTGCACCTCTACTCGCCGGACAAGTCGCGCGACACGCTGTTCATCTCGAACTACGCGACCTTGGAGATCACCGACGCACTCACCCGGGTTGACGGCGTCGGCTCGATCATCGTGTTCGGCAGCCGCGACTACTCCATGCGCATCTGGCTCGATCCGGACCGCATGCAGGCGCTCGGGCTCACCTCCAACGACGTGACGCGGGCGCTGCAGGGGCAGAACGTCCAGGTCGCCTCGGGCGTGCTCAATCAGCCGCCGACGCCGAACCAGATGGCGTTCCAGGTGGCGGTACAGACGCTCGGCCGCCTCGCCGATCCCGAGGAGTTCGCCAGGATCGTGGTGAAGAACACGGCGGACGCCGTGGTGCGGCTCAAGGACGTGGCGCGCATCGAGCTGGCCGGGCTCGATTACACGACCAACTCCTATCTCGATCGCGACCCGGCGGTGGCGCTCGGCGTGTTCCAGCGGCCCGGCTCGAATGCGCTCGCCACCGACAAGGCGATCCGCACCATGATGGAGCAGCTCGCCAAGCGCTTTCCCGAGGGGCTGAAGTACACCATCGTCTATGACCCGACCCAGTTCATCCAGCAGTCGGTCGAGGCGGTGCAGGAGACGATCCTCGAGGCGGTGGGGCTCGTCGTGCTCGTGGTCATTCTGTTCCTGCAGACCTGGCGCGCCGCGGTCATTCCGCTCGTCGCCATCCCGGTGTCGCTGATCGGCACCTTCTTCTTCATGGCGGCGTTCGGCTTCACCCTCAACAACCTGTCGCTGTTCGGGCTGGTGCTGGCGATCGGCATCGTCGTCGACGATGCGATCGTCGTGGTCGAGAACGTGGAACGCAACATCGCCGCGGGGCTGCGGCCGCGCGAGGCGGCGCGGCGGAGCATGGACGAGGTCGGCTCGGCCCTGATCGCCATCGCGCTCGTGCTCTGTGCCGTGTTTATTCCGTCCGCCTTCATCACCGGCATTTCCGGCCAGTTCTATCGCCAGTTCGCGCTGACCATCGCGGGCGCCACCATCATATCGCTCGTCGTCTCGCTCACGCTGTCGCCCGCCATGTGCGCGCTGCTGCTCAAGCCGCACGAGCACCGCCGGCCGCGCGGCCTGGGGCGGCCGATCCGCGGCTTCTTCCGGCTGTTCAACATCGGCTTCGACGCGGTGGCGCGCGGATACGGCTGGCTCGCCGGCCGCGTGGTGCGGTTCGCGGTCGTCGTGCTGGTGGTCTATGCCGGCGTTCTCGCCTTCGGCCTCAACGAGTTCCGCCGCACCCCGCAGGGCTTCATCCCGCAGCTCGACCGCGGCTATCTCATCATCATCACGCAGTTGCCGGGCGGGGCGTCGCTCGCGCGCACCGACGCGGTCAATCGGCGCGCGGTCGACATCGCGCTCCAGGTGCCGGGCGTCGCCCATGCGGTGAACATCGTCGGCTTTTCCGGCGCCACCTTCACCAACGCGCCCAATGCGGGCGCCATCTTCGTTACCCTCGATCCGTTCACGGAG
>DASPZC010000269.1:0-14371 GCA_035636455.1 Xanthobacteraceae bacterium | reverse complement strand
ATCGCGCGGATGGAGAAGTACAATCCCCGGCTCAACGCCATCATCGCGACCGACATCGATGGAGCGCGCAAGCGCGCCCGCGCGGCCGACCGGGCGCTCGCCAAGGGCGAGGTGTGGGGGCCGCTGCACGGCGTGCCCATGACGATCAAGGAATCCTACGACGTGGTCGGCCTGCCGACCACCTGGGGCATGCCCGAGCTCAAGGCGAATATCGCGACCCGCAACGCGCTCGCCGTCGACCGCATGCTCGGCGCCGGCGTCGTCCTGTTCGGCAAGACCAACGTGCCGCTCATGCTCGCCGACTGGCAGAGCTACAACGCCATTTACGGGACCACCAACAATCCGTGGGATTTGCGCCTCTCGCCCGGCGGCTCCTCGGGCGGCTCCGCGGCCGCGCTGGCGGCGGGTCTGACCGGCGTCGACGCCGGCAGCGACATCGGCTCCTCGATCCGCAACCCGGCGCACTTCTGCGGGGTGTTCGGGCACAAGCCGACCTATGGCGTCTGCCCGCCGCGCGGCCACGCGCTGCCGGGCCGCGTGTCCGCTACCGACATTTCGGTGATCGGGCCGCTCGCACGCAGCGCCGAGGATCTCGACATCGCGCTCGCCGCCATGGCCGGGCCCGACGACATCGAGGCGGCCGGCGTGCGCCTGGCGCTGCCGGCGCCGCGCAAGAAGACACTTCGCGAGTTCAAGGTCGCCGTGATGCTCGACGACCCGAACGCGGAGGTCGATCGCGGCGTGCAGGACCGCATCCAGGCGCTCGCCGATTTTCTCGCGCGCAAGAAAGCCAAGGTGAGCGACCGGGCGCGCCCGGACATCGACACCACCCACCTCAACCGCACCTTCATCGCACTCTTGCGCGCCGCCACCGCGGGACGCCTGTCGCCCGAAGCGTTCAAGCGCGATCTCGAGGCCGCGCGCACGCTCAGGCCCGACGACCAGAGCTACTTCGCGCGCATGGCGCGCGCCAACGTCATGCACCACAAGGATTGGCTCGCATACAACGAGGAGCGCCACCGCCTGCGGCTGAAATGGGCGGAGTTCTTCAAGGAGTACGATCTCCTGCTCTGCCCGGCGGCCTCGTCCGCCGCCGTCCCGCACGATCACGCCGGCGAGCGCTACGAGCGCACCATCAAGGTCAACGGCAAGATGGTGCCGGCCACCGACCAGCTGTTCTGGGCCGGCCATTCCGGCCTCGTCTATCTGCCTTCGACGGTCGCGCCGATCGGATTCACCCAGGAGGGCCTGCCGGTCGGCATCCAGATCATCGGGCCGCAATATCACGACCGCGCCTGCATCGGCTTTGCCGGACTGATCGAGCAGGAGTTCCAGGCGTTCGTGCCGCCGCCGGGGTATGAGTGAAGCGAATAAAACACCGCCCTCATGGTGAGGAGCCGCGCGTAGCGCGGCGTCTCGAACCATGGGCACAGGCGCGTCCATCCTTCGAGACGCCCTCGCTACGCTCGGGCTCCTCAGGATGAGGTTTTCGTTTGTTTCGCTATTCGCTATTCGCCATCGCCAGCGGAGCGCACCGTGGGCCTCTACGTCGAAGACTTCGTGCTCAATCGGACGCTGACGACCCACGGGCGGACGATCGGCGAAGCGGATGTCACGCTGTTCGCCGGGCTCGCCGGCGATTTCAATCCGCTGCACGTCGACGAGGAATTCGCCGCCGCCACCGAGTTCGGCACCCGCATCGCCCATGGGCCGATGGTGCTGGCGATGGCGATCGGACTGATGTCGCAGCTCAACCTCATCGACGGCACGGCGCTGGCGCTGCTCGATCTCGCGTGGGACTTCAAGGCGCCGGTGCGCATCGGCGACACGATCCACGCCCGCGTCACCCCGACTGCCGCGAAGCCGACGCAAACGCCCGGCCGCGGCATCGTCACCCTGCGCTTCGAGGTCGCGAACCAGCGCGACGAGATCGTGCAGACGGGCGTCATCACTCTGCTGATGAAGATGCGGCCGCAACAAACAACTCCGTCATCCTGAGGCGCGAGCGAAGCGAGCCTCGAAGGATGGAAACGGGCGCCCGCTTCCATCCTTCGAGGGCCGCTTCGCGGCCACCTCAGGATGACGGTGGAGACGAATCAGCGGGTCGCCAGCAGCCCGATGACCACGACCGCGAGGATCACCGCCGTGGTGCCGCTCACGGTCGCCACGTGGCGCCAGCCGAGCGCGGCGATGGCGGCGGGCGAGGTGTCGAGGCCGAGCGCGGCGATCGCGATCAGCAGGCCCCAGGTGGAGAATAGTCCGAGCGCCGTCTTGGCCGGCTGGTAGAGCGGAGCCGCGTCGGGAAAGAACGGCGCGATGCTGTTGACGAGGCAGAGCGCGAGGAAAACCAGCGCGAACACCGGCAGCGGAACCCGCGCGTGGCGATGCGCGGTGCCGAGGCGGGTGAAGTACCAGCCGACCGCCAGCACCACCGGCAGCAGCAGAAACACCCGGAACAGTTTCACGATGACGGCGACGTTGCCGGCCGGCTCGCTCACCGCGTAGCCGGCCCCGACGACCTGCGCCACGTCGTGGATGGTGCCGCCGAGCATCACGCCGGTCAGCTGCGCGTCGAAACCGAGCTGCACGCACAGCAGTGGATAGATCACCATGGCGCCGGTCGAGAGCGTATTGACGGCGATGACCACGAAGGCGATGTCCGCCTCCTTGCCGGGGTAGTGCGGAACGACGGTCGCGGTGGCGAGCGTCGCCGAGGCCCCGCACACCGCGGTCGCCGCGCCGGCGAGCGCGCCGTAGCCGGGCGATTGGCCGAACAGCCGCGCCAGGGCGAATCCCGACACGACGGTGACCGCCATGGCGCCGATCACCAGGGCAGCGACCGCCGGACCGAGCGAGGCGATATCGCCGAGCGCAACCCGCAAGCCGAGGCACGCCACCGCCCAGCGCAGCAGAACCTTGCCGCTGAACACGAGGCCGGGCCGGAACGCCGCGCGCGCGGCAACGGGAAAGAACACGATGCCGATGGCGAGCGCCAGCACCATGGCGGGAATCGGCAGGAACGGTTGGAGCGCCCGGTTGGCGAGGAACGCGGCCGCCGCGACCGCGGCCGCAAGCGCGAAGCCGGGCACCGCGCGGCGCAGCGCATGCGCGGGGTGGACCAGAAAGGCTTGCTCGACGGCCATGGGGAGAAGACGCGGAGGCGCAGGAGGGCGGTTGCGGCAAACATTATCTATTTTTTGGCCTTTGGGCGACAGGATTCTTCCTCCTGTGCACAATGGCGCAGAATAATGCGACTATCCGAGGTTGGCCCTCGGCGCATGGCCTTGAGCCCGGCTGGTGCGGTCAAACATACTCGCGCCTGCCGGCCCCGCCGACCGTGGAGATGCAGTTGACCCAGCCTCCCCTCGTCGTTGCCTTCGAGCTGAGCGAGAAGCGCCGGACGATCCTCACCGACGCGCTCGCCGGGGCCGCCCCTGTCGTCTATCTCACCGAGCTCGATGCGGCGGGGCGCGCCGAGGCGCTGCGCAAGGCCGGGGCGCTGCTCGCCTTCAACACCGCCAAGGAGCTGCGGCCCGGCGAGGCCGCGATGCTCGCCGGCGCGCGGCTGATCCAGTTCATGATCGCCGGCGTCGACTTCATTCCGCTGCGCGAGCTGCCGGCGGGCGTGCCGGTCGCGACCAACGGCGGCGGCTACGCCGAATCGATGGCCGAGCACGCGCTCGCCATGGCGCTCGCCGCCGCCAAGCGCCTGCTGATCGAGCACGACAACGTCAAGCGCGGCGAGTTCAACCAGTTCCGGCGCAACCGCATGCTCGCCGGCGGGGTGTGCGGGATTTTCGGCTTCGGCGGCATCGGCGTCGCCACCGCGAAGCTGATGCGCGGCATCGGCATGCGCGTTCACGCCATCAACCGGCGCGGCCGCAGGGATGAGCCGGTCGACTGGATCGGCACGCCGGACAAGCTCGACGCGCTGCTCGCCGCGTCCGACGTCCTGGTGATCAGCGCGCCGCTCACCCGCGCCACCGTCGGCCTGTTCGGCGCGCCCGAATTCGCGCGCATGAAGGACGACGCGATCCTCATCAACCTCGCGCGCGGCGAGCTCATCCAGGAAAAGCCGCTCTACGACCACCTCGTCGCGCACCCGGACTTCACCGCCTGCATCGACGCCTGGTGGATCGAGCCGGTGCGCCATGGCGAGTTCCGCATGGACCATGCTTTTCTCGATCTGCCCAACGTGATCGCCTCGCCACATAACTCGGCGCAGGGCGCCGGCGCGCATGACATCAGCCTGCGCCGCGCGGTCGAAAACTGCCGCCGCGCGCTCATCGGCGAGCCGCCGCTGCATCTGATCGGGGAGGAGGAGAAGATGGTGTAGGGCCGTAGGCCTCCGCGCGCCGGGATTATCGAGAATCGCGTTGAACTTTCTCTTGCAACCTGCGATCATTGATTTGGGTGATCAACCACTGGTGTCCGGCCGTGGCCCCTCGACGCCTCCGCATCGGCGTACTGGAACTGCTCAGCGGCGAGGTGCCGAGCGGATTTGCGAGTCGGGTCTATCACCTGCTGATCCGCCGTCAGTTCTACAGCGTGATGCCGCAGACGGTGTCTGCCTGGTGCCGGCGCGACGGCCACACGGTGTTCTACGCCACCTATTACGGCCAGGCCGCCCCCGAGCGGCTGCTCCCCGAAGACCTCGACATCGTCTTTGTCTCGGCGTTCACGGAAGCCGCCGGGCTCGCCTTCGCGGTGGCGAAAATCTATCGCACCCGCAAGACCCGAACCGTCCTTGGCGGGCCGCATGCGCGCGCGTTTCCGCGCGACGCGCTCAGGTTCTTCGACATCGTCGTCGTCGACTGCACCGAGGAGATGGTCCGCGACATCGTCGCCGGCCACTACCCGCCGGGGTCGACCATTACCGGCCCGCGCGGCGGCGGCGGCTTTCGCATCCCGTTGCTCGAAGAGCGCCGCATCGACATCGACAAGGCGCGCCTGATGCACCGGCGCCTGGCAAAATTGTCGCTGGTGCCGCTGATGTCGAGCACCGGCTGTCCCTATGCGTGCAATTTCTGCAGCGACTGGAACCACCCGTTCGCGCCGCGCAACCCGGACGATCTGCGGGCCGATCTCGAGTTTGCCGCGGACGCCTTTCCGGGCCAGCTCCTGGTGTTCTACGACCCGAATTTCGGGGTCAATTTCGACCGGACGATCGGCCTCATGGAGGCCGTTCCGAAGGCGCACCGAAATCCGTTCATCATCGAAAGCTCGCTGTCGATCCTCAAACCCCAGCGGTTGGGCCGGCTGCGCGAGGCCAACTGTGTCTTCGTCGCTCCCGGCATCGAATCATGGCAGGACTACGGGAACAAATCCGCGACCGGACAATCGCGCTCGCGCGACAAGTACGTCCGGATCGCCGAGCATTTCCAATTGCTGAAGGCGTACATTCCCGGGTTGCAGGCGAATTTCATGTTCGGCCACGACAGCGACGAGGGGCGCGAGCCGATCGAATTGACGATCGAGTTCATCCGCCAGTTCCCCACCGTCTTTCCAAAAATCGCGATTCCGATCGCGTTAGGCGGCACGCCGTTGCGCGACGAGCTGAAGGCGCAGGGCCGGCTGTTGCCGCTGCCGCCGGTATTCTATTTCAACCCGTTGCCGAGTCTGCTGATGAAGAACTACCCGATGGCCGAGTACTTCACCGGCTGGATGGAGATGTTCTCCGCGGTGACGGAGCGGTCACGGCTGTCGGCGCTGGCGTTATCCTCGATGTCGTTGCCGATGCGCGCCGCCTATCTGCTCGGCGCGGTCGATGTCGCCGGCTTTATCCGCATTCTGCGGCAGTTCAGAGATCGGGTCACCGGCGACCCGGAGGTGGCCCGGTTCAATTCCGGACGAAGCGCCGCAATCCCCGAATACTACCACCACCTTCTCGGTCGGCGCCTCCAGCGCTACGCCGAACTGCTGTCGCGCCGCGAGCGCGAGGAAATCGCCGTCGATTAGAGAACTCGGCGCCGCGGGGAGCCGGCAGACCGTGATATTTTGGCAACAGGGTGGCCACGCAAATCGTTGAATTGCCTGTTAAATAGCCTGAGACAGCCGAGAATGGCATTGAACTTTTTTCTGCAGTCTGCGACGATTGGTGATCATCGACGGAGCGGCCATTGTCGAGCCAGGCGCAAATTCAGGAATCGTACGATATTTCCAACGATTTCTATCGCCTGTTTCTCGACAAGCGGATGATCTATTCCTGCGCCCTGTTCACCGGCACCGACGACCTCGAGCAGGCGCAGGTCAACAAGCTCAACTGGATCGCCGACGCCGCCCGCGTCCGACCCGGCGGCCGCGTGCTTGACATCGGCTGCGGCTGGGGCGGCAACCTTCGTTTCCTGGCCGAGACCCGCGCGGCGGGGTCGGTCGTCGGCATCACGCTGTCTCCCGCGCAATACGATCAGGTGCGCCAGATCAACCTGGCGAACGTCGAGGCCCGCCTCGTCTCCTATCTGGATTACGCGCCGGAAGCGCCGTTCGACGCGATCACCAGCATCGGCATGTTCGAGCACATCGCCACGCCCGAGGACGCGCGCAGCGGCCGCAGCATTGAGCTTTATCGCGAATATTTCCGCCGCGCGTGGAAATGGACCAGGCCGGGCTCCTGGTTCGGGCTGCAGTCGGTGATCGGGCTCACCCTCCCGCGCGATCCAAAAAAGCTGCGCGAGATCGCCTTCGTGACCTACAAGATCTTTCCCGGCGCGATCACGCCGCGCCTCGAGGCCATCATGGCCTCGGTCAATCCCTACTGGGAGGTCGTCGAGCTGCAGACGCGGCGCGAGCATTATGCGCGCACGCTCGAGCACTGGCACGCCCGTTTTCGGCAAAACGAGAAGACGGTCCGCGAGCGGTGGGGGCCCGCGCGCTTCGACGAGTACGATCTCTATCTCGGGGCGATGGCCCAGGCGTTCATGGAAGGATACGGGTCGCTCGCCCAGCTTTCGCTCCGGCGCCTCGACAACGTCCGGGAGCGCCCGGGGTAGGCTTATCTTTTAGAGCGGAGGGACGACGCTTGTCCGAGGAAGAAATCCTGGCACTGATTCGCGAGGCGCTGGTCTATGCCGCGCCCGACAAGGCGGCGCAGCTCGACCGGATCGAGTGGTCGTCGTCGCTGTCCAACCTCGGCATCGACTCGATCGGCCTGTTGGACGCCTCGTCGTACATCGAAGACAAGCTGGCGGCGCATTTCCCCGACGACAAGCTCGCGCGCGTCGAGCTGGTCAGCGACTTCGGTGCGCTCATGCGGCAACACTTGCAGTCGAACGGCCATCAGGACGAGCGGAGACAATCGCTATGAGCGTCGACCGGATCCGTAAGGAGAGGATGTATCGGACCTACATGGAGTTCTTCGAAATCGCCGAGAAGAAGCGGCGCTGGAACATCTGGGACGATATTCCCTGGGAGAAGCTCAATCCCGCGCTCAACGACGAGGCTGACGCGGTGCGGATCGAGACCTTCTGCGGGGTCGAGCTGTACGTCCCCGACTACACGGCGCACGGCTTCAACATGTCCCGCTCGATCTTCGGCCAGGCATGGTTCGCCGCCAACTGGGGCTACGAGGAATCGAAGCACGCGTTGGCGTTCCGCGAATATCTCGTGCGGTCGGGCCTGCGCACGCAGGATCAGTACATGGACTACGAGGACCAGATTCTGAGCAAGGTCTGGATCTCCCCGGCATCGACAATGCGCCAGACCTCGATCTACGGCGCATTCCAGGAGATCGCGACCTACCTGATCTATCACCAGCAGTATCAGAAGGCGCTGCGCGAGGGCAACGAAGTGCTGGCGCGCGTCGTGCAGCTGACCGGCCGCGACGAGGCCGCCCATTGCGGCTTCTATCGCAAGCTGGTCGCCTTCGAGATGGAGGACGACCCGCAAGGCACGATGGAGGACCTTGCGCAGATCGTGAAGAATTTCCAGATGCCGGGAGCGGCGCTGATCCCCGACTACGAGAAGCGCGTGCAGATCGAGGGGGTCGGGTTGACGCGGCAGCAGTTCATGGCGCACGCGATCCTGCCGACCTTGCGGTCGTTCGGGACCACGCGATCCGACCTGATCAAGATCATCCGCGCCCAGGAGGCGCGCAAGAAGGAGCGCCGGGAGCGCGACGGAGAAGCCGCACCGGCGGCGCTCGTCGCGGCCGAGTAGGCGAGCGCGCGCGGGCTCCGCGCCCCGGCGCAGCGCAATATCGAGGCGTACCCGAGTACGAGTAGGAGCCATGTCGAGCGCACGCGAGCCAGGGGGCGACCCTGCCGTCGCCGAACCCGCGCCCGGGTTCATCGTGCGCCTGCTCGCATCGATCCCGCATCTCCAGCCGGTCGTCGCCGGGCTTGGCCCCGCCGCGCTGGCCGACCTCGAGGCAAGCCTCGACTGGTACGGCGTCGCGGCCGGCACGGTGCTGTTCCGCGAAGGCGACGTGGCGGAGGACGCCTTCATCGTGACCGCCGGGCGGCTCGGGGTATTCATCGACCTCGGCCTCGGCCCGCAGCTGGTCGCGCAGATCAAGCCGGGCGAGCTGGTCGGCGAGCTGGCGATGATTTCGCAGGAGCCGCGTTCGGCGACGGTCATCGCGCTGCGCGACAGCGAATTGATTCGCATGCCCTACGCGGCGGCGACCCGCCTGCGCGAAGCGAGCCCGGAGCTGACCACCTATCTGCTGCGCGTGCTCGCGGCCCGCCTCAAGGCCACCACGCGCCGGCCGGTGCTGACGCACGCCACGAAGACCATCGCGGTCGTGCCGATCGACCGCCAGCCGCTCGAGCCGGCCTTCGGCCAGCGCCTCCACGCGCAGCTGTCGGCGCTCGCCGGCAAGGTGAAGTCGGTCGACGTCGCCGACAAGGACGTGGCGCCCGACGCGCTGGGCCGCATGGAGGATGAGCACGATCTGGTCGTCTATGTCGCCGACCGGCGCGGCTCGCCCTGGAGCGGCCGCTGCCTCAAGCAGGCCGACCGCGTGCTGTTCGTCGCGACCGCCGGGACCGCGCCCGATGCCGACGCGGATCGCCAGATCGCCGCCATCCGCGACCTGCACCGGCCGGTCGACCTGGTGCTCGTCAATCCGGCGAACGCCGTGCTGCCGACCGGCGCGACGGCGTGGCTCGGACGCTTTGCGCCCGACCATATCTTTCACGTGCGCAGCGGCAACGCGGCGGATTTCGCCCGCGTGGCGCGGCTCGTCACCGGCCGCGCCATCGGGCTCGTGCTCTCGGGCGGCGGCGCGCGCGGTTTCGCGCATATCGGGGTGCTGCGCGCGATGCACGAGCAGCGCGTCCCGATCGACCTGATCGGCGGCGCCAGCATGGGCGCCCTGGTGGCGGGCGCCGCCGCGATCGGCCGCGACGTCGAGCATGTCGGCCGCATCATTCACGAGGCCTTCGTGCGCACCAACCCGGTGAACGATTATACGTTGCCGCTGTTCGCGCTCGCGCGCGGACGCAAGATGGCGCGCCTGCTGCGACAGCAGCTCGGCGACGCGACGATCGAGAACCTGTGGTGCGTGCTGTTTGCCGTGTCGTCGAACCTGTCGACCGGCAAGATCAACGTCCATCAGCAGGGCCTGCTGTGGCGCGCCATGCGCGCAACCGCGGCGATCCCCGGCATCGTTCCCCCCCATATCGAAGGGGGCGAAGTGCTGGTCGACGGCGGCGTGATGAACAACTTCCCCGCCGACATCATGAGCTCGCTCGCGCGCGGCCCGGTAATCGGCGTCGAGGTGACGTCGGGAACGCAGTTCGTCTCGACGGCGGAGGAGATCGAGGAGAAGTCGCTGTTCTGGCACATTCGCCACGGCCGCGGCGCGGCGCCCAACATCCTTCGCGTGCTGATGCGCGCCGGCACGGTGAGCAGCGATGCGCAGACCATCGCGGCCCGGTCGATCGTCGACCTGCTGATCCAGCCGGAGCTCGGTCCGATTGACCTGCTGTCGTTCGACAAGTTCGACCAGGCGGTCGAGCTGGGCTACCGCGCGACCCTCGACGCGCTCCAGCGGCTCGACAAGCCGCTCATCTGATACGGCGCCGGTCACCTCTCCCCGCAAGCGGGGAGAGGTCGACGCGCGAAGCGCGTCGGGTGAGGGGGCGTCGGAAGACAGCGCGCAACCGTAGAAGCCCCCTCACCCCGACCCTCTCCCCGCAAGCGGGGAGAGGGAGTCCCCAGGTCGTGCCTCACAAGGTCGCGTTCAGCCAATCGGCCGTGTCGCGCCAGGCGGTACCGGCGAAGCGCTCGGTGAAGAAGCCGAAATGGCCGATCGGGCCTTGCCGGTCGGCGGACAGCACCCTCAGCTCCCGGCGCGCGCTGCCGTACCAGCCGAGGATCGCCGCCACCGCGCGCGGCGGGGCAAACCGATCGTCGGAAAAGCTGTAGACCAGGAGCGGCGCAGCGATGCGGGCGAAGCCCGTGCGCGTGTCCGGCCGATGGCTCAAGATGTAGTCGGGATGGCGGCCCCACCGCGCCCATTCGCGCGCGACGTTCCCTGGCAGATCGGTGCCGCCGAGGACCCAGCCGGGCACGCGCCCGATGAGCGCGGCGAACAGCGGGATTGCGACGAACCAGCCGAAGGCGAGGCCAAGCTTCATGGTGCCGTCGAACAGCCGCCAATAGCCGCTCTGCGGCGCCACCAGGACGACCGCATCGAGCCGTCGATTGTTGTCGGCAAGCCCAAGCAGCTGGGCCGACACGCTGTGCGCGACGAGGGCGATCCGATGCGCGCCGCTCTGCTCCAGCCAATCGATGGCGCCGGTCAGGTCGAGTTCGCCCCACTCATGCAGCGCGGGGTTCCGGCGCGGTTCAATGCGCGCCGATCGCCCGGAGCCGCGGTAGTCGAACGTGACGACGCCGAATCCCTGCCCGCACAGGTATCGGGCAAAGCGCGCGTAGAACCGCCGCGGCACGCCCATGGCCGAGCCGATGAGGACGACCCGGTCGGGCTCTCCCGCCGCGGGCCGGTAGAAGGTCGCCGGCAATGGATGGCCGTCGCGGGCCGGCACCGCGATGTCGCTTGCGCGCAGGCTCATGGCGCGGCGCGCCCCATGCGCGCGGCGCGCAGATCGGCCAGGGCATCGGTCATCCGCTGCTGCAGATTTTCCGTCAGGCAGGCGGTGCGGCGCTCGAACGCGGCCGCATCGTCCCCGCCGCGGCCCGCCGGCTCCGGCGCGATCGGCGGCAGGACGCGCAGCGACACCGGCGCCAGCCGCTGAAACCCGCGCGCGCGCGGCCAGATCTCGTAGGGGCCGTCGATGACGACCGGCACGATGGGAACCCCGAGGTGGCACGCCAGGATGGCCGCGCCCCGGCGCAAGGGTTTGATCTCGCCGTCGATGCTGCGCTCGCCCTCGGGAAACAGCATGAGCGCCTTGCCGTCGCGCAACACGCGCGCCGAGACGCGCATGGCCTGCACCAGATTGGCGCCGGCGTCGACGCTGGCGATGTTGAGGCGGGGCGCGAACCAGCCGGCGATCCCGCGCTCGAAATACTGCGGCTTGCCGAGCAGGATCAGGCGCCGGACCAGCCGGTACGGGATGGCGCAGAGCAGCAGGAAGCCGTCGAGAAAGCTCTGGTGGTTGACGCAAACAATGAAGGCGCCGTCGGCAGGCAGATGCTCGAGGCCCGCGACCTTGAAACCCGGGAGGCGCGCCGCCGCCCGGATGAGCTTGAGCACCGCAAGCCGCACGAGATCGAGCCCGAACCCGGCCCCGCGCGGCGCAGACCCATCGCCGGCCGGCTCATCGAGGATTTTCGGCCAGGTTGCGGCCGTGGCGATCGCCTGCGGGCTGTCGACCGGAACGGCGCGTTGCGCCGCCTGCGCCAGGTCGCGCACCGTATAGCAATCGGTGTTCGCGCTCTCTGCGAGCTTGACGCCGAGCGCCTGCTCGACCGCGACGATCAGCTCGATGCGGCCGAGCGAATCGAAGCCGAGGTCGAGCTCGAGGCTGTCGTCGGGGTGCAGCGCCGCCGGCTTTGCCGGCGCCTGCGCCTCGACGCGCGCGAGCACCGCGGCGACGACGGCAGAGCCGGCCCATGCCCGATCCTCCTCGCTCCACGGACGCGCGGCGGCGCCGCTCGCATCGGCCGATGCCGGCGCCTCGACCTGCTGGCGGACGAGATGGCGCTTGATCTTGCGCGTCGTCGTGCGGGGAAGTTCCTGGCGCGCGACCTCGAAGCTGGTCACTTTTTGATAGGGCTGCAGGCGCGCCGACAGCGTCTCGATCTCCTTGCGGATCGATTCGCGGGTGTTGACGATCCGCTGCTCGCGCAATGCCGTCACGTCCGGCACGACGACGGCATGCAGGGCTTCCGACAGGGCGCGGCCCGGCTGCTGCCGGCCGATCACGCACACTTCCTTGATGAAGGCCGAGCGCTCGAGCTGGCGTTCGATCTCCTCCGGATAGACGTTCTTTCCCGACCCCAGGATGATGACGTCCTTGCTGCGGCCGGTGATGTGGAGGTAGCCCTCCCAGTCGAACACGCCGAGGTCGCCGGTCCAGAACCAGCCGTCGCGAAACGCCGCCGCCGTTGCGTCGGGCCGGCGGTAATAGCCGGGCGTCAAGGTCGGGCCGCGCAGCGCGACCTCCCCTTCCCGGCCGGGCTCGCACGTCGCGCCGTCCGGCGCCCGTACTTCGACGCTGACGCCGAGAAGCGGCACGCCGACCGTGCCGAGCCGATTGGCGTGCGGCGGGGTGACCGTCGCGGCGCCGGTCGATTCGGTCAGCCCGTAGGCCTGCAGGATGTCGAAGCCGAAGACATGCAGCTCGCGCGCGATGCGCGGATCGAACGCCGCGCCCGCCGACACGAAATAGCGCACTTGCGGACCGCACATCGCGTGGATCTTGCGGAACACCACGGCGCCGAGGTTGGCGTTGAGGCGATCGCGCGCAAACCCGCTCGCCGCCAGCAGCAGCCGGATGACGCGGCGCTGGACCGCGCTGCGCGCCGCGATCTCGTGGGTGATCCGCTCGTGGATGAGATAGAAGAACTGCGGGACGCTGCACAGGACGGTGATGCCGCGCTCGCGCATCGCGCGCAGGATTTCGCCTGCGTTGACCTCCTCGAGCATGACGACGCATGCGCCGATGGCGAACGGCAGCAGCAGGATCGAAATCTGCGAGAGGATGTGGAAGAGCGGCAGGGCGCCGAGGCTGCAATCGCGCTCGCTCAACGGGACTGCGGCGACCATGCCGTCGACCGAGGAGAGCAGATTTTCGTGCGTCAGCACGACGCCCTTGGGATCGGCAGTCGTGCCGGACGTGTAGAGCACGATGGCCGGGTCCGATCGGCGCGCCGGGCAGGCGGCCAGCGCGCCGGCCTGAGGCCGGGACGGATCGATGTCCTCCAGCGTCAGGTCGAGCAGCGAAGGCTTGTGCGCGACGTTATCGAGGGCGGTCTGCGCGGTCGGCTTGCAGGCGGCCGAGGCGAAGATCACGCTCGCGCCGGAATCGCTCAGGAGCTTCTGCGTCTGCTCGGCCGAATAGGTCCGGTCGAGGGGAACCACCACGGCGCCGAGGCGGAGCACGCCGAGATAGGCCGCGCACCAGGCCGGACTGTTCTCGCCGAGGATGGCGCAGCGGTCGCCCGGCGCGACGCCGGCGCGCACGAGCCGCGCGGTAAACGATTCGGCGTGCGCCGCGAGCGCGCGGTAGTCGAATTGATCGATCGATTGGGGGCGCTGGACCACGATCGCCGGGCGGTCTCCCCAGCGGTCCACCGTGGCGCGGAACAGCTCCCAATAATTGTTCATGCGGTCGCCGGATCGGCAGGAACGCTGTCGCGGAACGCGCCCTCGGCGTGCAGCTCGCGCGTGCGCCGGCGCTGAACCTTTCCGCTCGTCGTCAGCGGCAGCGTCCCGAGCGGGACCACGCACACGTCCGCCGGCACGATGCCGTGGTCGCGGGTGACCGCTTCGGCGATCTCGGCGCACAGGGCCGCGCGCCGTTCCGGGCTGCCGATCGGACATTCCGCCACGACGGCGAACGATTCCGCGCCGTCCGCCTCGACCGGGAACGCGGCGACGCTGCGGCCGCGCAATTCGCTCAAGGCCTCGACCGTCCACTCGATGTCCTGCGGGAAATAGTTCGCGCCGCGCACGATGATCAGATCCTTCAGCCGCCCGCAGACGTAGAGATGACCGTCCTTGAAATAGCCGAGGTCGCCGGTGTGCAGCCAGCCGTCGCGCCAGGCGTCGCGCGTCGCGTCGCCGTTGCGGAAATATCCGGGCGACACGCTCGGCCCCTGCACGCGGATTTCGCCGACCCGCCGCTCGGCGAGCGATGTGCCGTCCGGGCGCACGATCTCGACGCGATGGCCGGCGAGCGGGCGCCCGCACGCGACGATGTCCCTCGCCCGTCCCGGCGCCGCGGGCGGCGCCACGACG
>DASPZC010000268.1:0-7507 GCA_035636455.1 Xanthobacteraceae bacterium | reverse complement strand
CAAGGCCCTGCTGTGGATGAAGAACGCGAGCGTCGACGAGATCATCAAAAATTTGCCGCCCGAAAACATCGGCGGCAACCTCGACCTGTTCCGCGCGATCGTCGCCCACAACCTCCCCAACTTCCAGCATGACGGCAAAATCACGCAGGCCGCCGCCGAAAACGTGCTGCGCGTAGTGGCCGAGGGCGATCCGACTTTCCCGCGCGCGTCGATCCGGCTGGCCGAGACCTACACCAACGAATTCGTCGAACGCGCCCTTGCCACGCTCAAGAGCCATTGATGCCGGAACACGCCGCACCGATCTCGGGTTTACCCGAGATCGGCATCATGATGCGCAAGTCGGCTGCAGCCGACTTGCGTGCGACGCGTCTCGAAGCACCGCGAGGGGACCAATGCTTCGAGACGCGCCCTTCGGGCGCTCCTCAGCATGAGGTCGGTGTAGAATGTTGATCGGCGTTGCAGCATGAGCACGTCAGGCGCCGCCATCGCGCTCGAGCGCATCGCCTGCACGTTCCCGCCGACGGCCGCGAACGGGGCGCCCTACACGGCGGTGAAGGACATCTCGTTTGCGGTGGCGGACGGCGAGTTCGTCTCGATCGTCGGTCCGACCGGCTGCGGCAAGTCGACCCTGCTCAACGTCGCGGCCGGGCTGCTCAAGCCGACCGCCGGGCGCGTCAGCGTGTTCGGCGCGCCGCTCGACGGCCTCAACCGCCAGGCCGGGTATCTGTTCCAGATCGACACCCTGATGCCGTGGCGCACCGCGCTCGGCAACGTGCTCACCGGCCTCGATTTCCGCGGCGTGCGGCGCAGCGAAGCCCGCGTCGAGGCCGAGCGCTGGCTGACCAAGGTCGGGCTTGCCGGCGCGTTCGATCGCTATCCGCATCAACTGTCCGGCGGCATGCGCAAGCGCGTCGCCCTCGCCCAGGTGCTTATCCTCAATCCGAAAATCGTCCTGATGGACGAGCCGTTCAGCGCGCTCGACATCCAGACCCGCCACATGATGGAGAACGAGCTGCTGGCGCTGTGGCAGGCGGACCGCAAATCGGTGCTGTTCATCACCCACAACCTCGACGAGGCGGTGGCGCTGTCCGACCGGGTGATCGTGCTGTCCGCCGGACCGGCGGCGCGCCAGATCGGCGAGTTCATGATCGACCTGCCGCGCCCGCGCGATGTGACGGAAATCCGCCTCACCCCGCGTTTCGTCGAGCTGCAGGCGGCGATCTGGCACGTGCTGCGCGAGGAGGTCTTTCGCGCCTATGCGCAATCGACCCGCACGGTCGCCGGCCCGCCGCCGGCGCGCCCCGGCCGGATGGACGTGGCATGACGACCGATGCAGCGCCGCACGCGGTCGAGGCGCCGCGGCGCTGGTCGCCGCTCGCGATCGTGCGCAGCCTGCAATTCTGGCAGGTCGCGCTGTTCGTCGGCGTCGTGCTGTTCTGGCATTTCGCCGTTCAGGTGAACGTGCTGCCGAAATTCTTCTTCGGCGAGCCGGTGAAGATCTTCTGGATCATCGTCGGCTGGTTCCAGTCCGGCTACATCTATGAGCATCTGCTGGTCACCCTGATCGAGACGCTGCTCGCCTACGTGATCGGCACCGTGCTCGGCGTCGTCATCGGCCTGTGGCTCGGTCTCTCCCCGCGGGTCGCGCGGCTGATCGATCCCTATCTCAAGGCGTTCAACGCCATGCCGCGCGTCGTCATGGCGCCGATCTTCAGCGTGTGGTTCGGGCTGACCATCGCGTCGAAGGTGGCGCTGGGCGTGACGTTGGTGTTCTTCCTGGTGTTCTTCAACGTGGTCGCCGGCGTGCGCGACGCCAACCCGACCGTGCTCAACAGCGCGCGCATGCTCGGCGCCAGCCGCGCCCAGCTGGTGCGCTACTTCTACATCCCGTCCGCCATGACCTGGGTGTTCTCCAGCCTGCACGCCTCGATCGGCATGGCGTTCGTCGGCGCGGTGATCGGCGAATATCTCGGTTCCGCGCGCGGCATCGGCTACATCATCCTGCTCGCCGAATCGGTGTTCGACATCAACGCGGTGTTCGCCGGCCTGATCGTGCTCACCGTGGTGGCGCTGGCCCTCGACGCCCTCGTCACCGTGCTGGAGCGGCGCGTGCTGGCGTGGCGGCCGGCGGCGAGCTGAGGCCTCTTCGATGCAGGCGACCGAAACGCTCGCGCGCTTCCTCGCCGACGCGCGGCCCGAGGACGTGCCCGAGCGCGTGCGCCACGAGGCGAAGCGCGCGCTGATGAATTTTTTCGCCACCGCGCTCGGCGGCTGCCGCGACCAGGCCATGGAGATCGCGCTCGCCGTGCTGGCCGAGCATCCCGGGCCGGCGACCGTGATCGGCCGCAGCGAGCGGACCGACATGCTCAACGCCGCCTTCCTCAACGCGGTCAGCGCCAACGTGCTCGACTTCGACGACACGCATCTGCGCACGGTCATCCATCCGACCGCGCCGGTCGCGCCCGCGCTGTTCGCGTTGAGCGAACGCCGGCCGGTGAGCGGCGCCGCGCTCATCCACGCGTTCGTCCTCGGCGTCGAGACGGAATGCCGGATCGGCAACGCGGTGTCGCCCGGCCATTACCGGCGCGGCTGGCACATCACCGCGACCTGTGGGGTGATCGGCGCGGCGGCCGCCGCCGGAAAACTGCTCGGCCTCGATGCGCGCCGCATGGTTTTCGCGATCGGCGGCGCGGCAACCCAGTCGGCCGGGCTGGTCGAGAGCCTCGGCAGCATGGCGAAGAGCATCGGGGTCGGCAACGCGCCGCGCAACGGGCTTGTGGCCGCGCTGTTCGCCGAGCGCAGCTTCACCGGCCCGGATCTCGCCATCGAGGGGCCGCGCGGCTTTGCGCGGGTGATGGGCGAGGCGGCGGATTTGTCCGCCGTCACCGACCGGCTCGGCGAGACCTGGGAGATCATGCGGAACGCCTACAAGCCCTACCCGTGCGGCGTCGTGCTCCATCCGGTGATCGACGCGTGCCTAGAACTGCGGCCACAAGTCGGGGCGCCGGAGCGGATCGCCCGCATCCTGGTCAAGGGCCATCCGCTGCTGCGCGAGCGCGCCGACCGGCCCGATGTGACGATCGGACGCGAGGCGCAGATAAGCCTGCAGCACAGCGTCGCCGTCGCGTTCCTGCGCGGCGCGGCCGGCGTGCGCGAATACACCGACGCCTGCGTCAACAACCCGGCCGTGCTGGCGCTGCGGCGCAAGGTCGAGGCGGAGGATGACACGAACATCCCGGTCGAGGCCGCGCTGGTGAGCGTGCGCACGGAGGCCGGCGAGACCCTCACCGCCCATGTCCCGCACGCGCGCGGCAGCCTGGCGCGCCCGCTGAGCGACCGGGAGCTCGAGGCCAAGCTGCGCGACCTCGCCGCCGACGGCGCGCCCGGGTGCGACGCGGAGCGGCTGATCGAGGCGGTATGGAGCATCGAAGGAATGGACGACGTCGGAAAGCTCATGCCGATGAGCGTTCCAGCAGAGTGAAGGCGCGGTAACGGTCCAAACAAACACTTTCCGTCATGCCCCGCGGAGGCGGGGCATCCAGTATCCGCAGTCGTTGAAGCCTTATTTGAGACTGTCGCGGATACTGGATCGCCCGCCGTCGCGGGCGATGACAGCCGCGTAGGTCGTTGCTTTCCCGCCCTACCCCAGGGCCACCATCCCGCTCCAGAACTGCATGGCGCCGCCCGTCTCGATCTCGTAGTTGCGGGCGAAGGCGAGCTTGCCGTCGTTGCCGACCCGGTAGGTGGCGAGGTTCGCCGGCACGGTCTTCACGCCGGCGCCGTCGCGCACCAGCGCGGGCAGGATGTTGGCGGCGACCAGCATGCGCCCGCTCGGGTCGAGGGAAAACGTTCGCGGGTGGATGCCGCGCACGTCCTCGTTCTGGATCAGCTTGGGCTCGCCGGTGCCCGGGTCGAGGGAGAACACCGCGATGTTGTTCTCGCCGCCGGGGAACACCTTCTTGCCCTCGAACTCGACGGTGTCGCTCGCCCGGTTGCCCACATAGACGGTGCGGCCGTTCGGATGCACGTGCACGGTGCCAGCCGCCTGGCGTGAGCGGATGTTTCCCGGCTCGGCCAGGGTGTCCTTCACGAACAGCGGCTCCGGGTCGAGAGTGTCGTCCTTGAGCCGGTAGACGTTGAGCTTGTTCTCGCGCTCGCGCGAGACGTAGACGTAGGGCTGCGTCGGGTGGAAATCGAGATGGCGCGGCCCGAAACCGAGGCCGCTGCCGGGCGGGACCGAGCCGCGGTTCGCCAGCTGGCCGTCCTTGAACGTGTAGACCTTGAGCGCTCCCGGATCTTCCGGCTTGCCGGCGGCCGCGTCGTTGCCGCGGGTGACCAGGACGGCCGCGTTGTTGGCCGGCGTGACCAGGATCTGGTGCGCAAAAATTCCGGTGTCGAGCGAGGGCGATTGCGGCACCTCCGCGCCGACGGTGCCGTCCGCATTGATGCGATGCACGGTGACGCTGCTCGGATTGTTGTAGGCGGTGAGCGCATAGGCGCCGGTGCGGCCGAGCGACATGTGGATCGGGCGCGAGCGCAGCGGGGCGGGCGTGCCATGCTGCGTCAAGGTCCCGTTGACGGGATCGATGCGCAGCGCGCTCAGGTCGTGATTGCTGCCTTTGACGCCGCCCGAGCCGGGACTGCCGTCGCTCGACGCCACATAGAGAAAGTTGGCCGCCGGATGGCGCCAGACATACTGGACGTTGGCGGGCAGCTTGATGGTGCTTTGTCGCGTCAACGCCGCGCCCTCGACGTCGACGTCGTAAAGCGTCAGCGCGGGTCCGACGCTGGCGTAGAAGGCGGCTTTGCTCATCTTCGGTTGGGTCCAGGCGGTGCGCGGGGTTGCGAGCGTGCCGGCGAGAAGCGCGGTGAACGTCCGCCGATCGATCATGGCTCATCTCCTCGGTGGCGGCGTGGCAATGAACCCGATCCTACTCCAAATTGGGGATAAACCGAGGGGGTGCTACTCCGCCGCCGCGGCCTTCGCCGCCGGCGCGCTCTCCGGCGTCAAATAATCGTGCCAGATCGCGCTCGGTCCCAGGGTCGCGATGAAGGCGCGGTGCGCCGCGCGGTCGTCGACCGTGATGCGCGGGGCGAGCGGGACCGCGCGCACCCGGATCGCCACGTGGTCGCGGTCGCGCATGGCGTCGCCGGCCATCAGCTCGAGGCCGAGCGCGGCCTGGCGCGCGCCGATCAGCTCGATATAGACCTCGGCCAGAATCTCGGCGTCGAGCAGCGCGCCGTGCTTGGTGCGGCGCGCATTGTCGATGCCGTAGCGTACGCACAGATCGTCGAGCCGATTGGGGCCGGCCGGATGCTTGCGCCGCGCCAGCATGAGCGTGTCGACCAGGCGCTCGCGCAGAACGAGGGGTTTGCCGATGCGGTCAAGCTCGCTGTTGATGAACGCGGCGTCGAACGCGGCGTTGTGGATGACGAGGGACGCATCGCCGAGGAAAGTCAAAAACTCGTCGGCGACCTCGGGGAAAGGCGGCTTGTCCTTGAGGAACTCGGCGGTGAGCCCATGCACCTCGAACGCGGAGGCCGGCATGTCGCGCTCGGGATTGATGTAGCGGTGAAACGTCCGGCCGGTCGGAATACCGTTATAGAGCTCGATGCAGCCGATCTCGACCACCCGATCCCCCTGCAGCGGATCGAGGCCGGTGGTCTCGGTATCGAGCACGATCTCGCGCATCCTGCTCCTCTTTTGCCTCTCCCGCTTGCGGGGGACTCCCTCTCCCCGCTTGGGGGAGAGGGCTGGGGTGAGGGGCATCTGCGCCGCCGCTACGTGTGGAAAGGCCCCTCACCCGACGGCCTCCGGCCGTCGACCCCGGATCAAGTCCGGGGCAGGCTCTCTCCCCGCACGCGGGGAGAGGTTCAGCCGAATCGGCCCGGCATGGCGGCGACGGCGCGCAAGATGCCATGAATCTGGGCGCGGGCGGAATCGAAACTGCCGGACGTATCCACCACGAAATGGGCACGGCGACGCTTTTCCGCGTCCGGCACCTGCTTGCCGAGGATGGCGTCGAGCTTGTCCTCGTTCATGTCGGAGCGCGACAGCACGCGCTCGCGCTGCACCTCGGCGGGGGCCGACACCACCACCACGGCGTCGACCCGGCGGTCCGCGCCGGTCTCGAACAGCAGCGGAATGTCGAGCACCACGACCGGCGCGTTGCGCGCCTTGGTCTCGGCGAGGAAGCGCGCCTCGCTGGCGCGAACCAGCGGATGCACGATCGCCTCGAGCCGCTTGAGGGCGGCCGGATCGCCGAGCACGCGCTCGGCGAGCTTGCCCCGGTCGACCTTGCCGTCGACGACCGTGCCCGGGAACGCTTCGCCAATCGGCCCGACCGCCTCGCTCTCGTAGAGCCGATGCACCGCCGCATCGGCGTCGTGCACCGGCACCCCGGTCTCGGCGAAGAATTTCGCGGCGGTCGACTTGCCCATGCCGATCGAACCGGTGAGGCCGATGACGAGCATCACGCTGTCCCGATCCCGGTCTTGGCGCGGATGTCGGCCTCGAGCAGCGCCCGCTGCTCTGCCGTGACCTTCGGCACCACCCCGAACCATTTGGCGAACGCCGGCACCGCCTGGTGCAGCAGCATGCCGAGCCCGTCGGCGGTTCTCAGGTTTCGTTCCGCCGCAGCCTTGAGCAATGGCGTTTCAAGCGGCACGTAATTGAGCTCGTAGACCACCGCGCTCGGCTTGAGGCGGGAGAGATCGATCTGGAGCGGCGGTTGCCCCAGCGCGCCCAGCACCGTCGTGTTTGTGAGCAGGACCGCGTCGGCGAGCAGGCGCGGCAGCTCGCCGGCTTCGTGCACCCGCACCCGCGGGCCGAAATCGGCGGCGAGCTGCTCGGCGCGCGCCCGGGTGCGGTTGATGATCGCGATGTCGATGTCGCGCGAGCGCAGCGCGTAGACCACGCCCCGCGCGGCCCCGCCGGCGCCCAGCACCACGGCGCGCCCGCCGGCGGCGTCCCAGCCGGGCGCCCGCTCGTCGAGATGGGCGAGATAGCCGAGGTAGTCGGTGTTGCCGCCGATCAGCGTGCCGTTCTCGAACCATACGGTGTTGACCGCCCCGATCGTGTCGGCGGCGCCTTCGCGGCGATCGACCAGGCGAAACGCCGCTTCCTTGTGCGGCTTGGTGATGTTGCCGCCGACGAAGCCGTGCCCGGGCAGATCGCGGAAGAACGCGGCGAAGTCCTCCGGCGTCACGTCGGCCCGCTCATAGGCGCCGTCGATGCCCAGCGCCTTGAACCAATAGCCGTGCAGCATGGGCGAGCGCGACTGCGCCACCGGATGGCCCATGATGCAGGCGCGGCGCGGCGAAGTGGTCATGCGGCCAAGCTTCCTTCCGCGCGCAAGTACGCCAGCAGCGGCAGAAGCGGCAAGCCCAGAATGGTAAAATGGTCGCCGTCGATTGTCTCGAACAACTCGATGCCGAGCGCCTCGAGCTGATAGCCGCCGACGCTGGCGGTGACGGCCGGGCCGGCGGCATCGAGATAGCGCTCGAG
>DASPZC010000267.1:0-8598 GCA_035636455.1 Xanthobacteraceae bacterium | reverse complement strand
CCGCAAGGAGGCGGACTATCTGGTCGACCCGCATACCGCCGTGGCGCTCGCGGTGGCCGAGAAGGAGCCGCGCGATCCGGCGGTGCCGATGATCGTGCTGGCGACCGCGCACCCCGCAAAGTTTCCCGAGGCGGTCGCGGCCGCCTGCGGCCGCACGGCCCCGTTGCCCGACTGGCTCGCCGACCTGCCGGTGCGGCACGAGCGCATGACCGTGCTGCCGCCGGAACAAAGCACAATCGAGCGATTCATCCTTGGCGCCAGCCGCGCCGCGCAGGAAGGAGCCGCCGCATGACCGTCCAGGTGACGCGCCTGCCCTCCGGCCTCGTCGTCGTCACCGACGCCATGCCGCACCTGGAGACCGCTTCGCTCGGGGTGTGGATCGGCTCCGGCAGCCGCGACGAGCAGACCGACGAGCACGGCATTTCCCATCTCCTCGAGCACATGGCGTTCAAGGGCACCTCGCGCCGCACCGCCCGCGAGATCGCCGAAGCGATCGAGGCGGTGGGGGGCGATCTCAACGCGTCGACCAGCGTCGAGACTACCGCCTATTACGCCCGCGTGCTCAAGGCGGACGTGCCGCTCGCGCTCGACGTCCTGTCCGACATCCTCACGGATCCGGCCTTCGATCCGGAGGAGCTGACGCGCGAGCAGAACGTCATCATCCAGGAAATCGGCGCCGCGGAGGACGCGCCCGACGACCTGGTGTTCGACCATTTGCAGGCGACCGCGTTCCCCGGCCAGGCGGTCGGCCGCTCGATCCTCGGCACGCCGGCGACCGTGCGCTCGTTCAACGGCCGGCGGCTGCGCACCTATCTCGCCCGCACCTACCGGGCGCCCGACATGGTGGTGGCGGCGGCGGGGGCGATCGACCACCGCGCCGTGGTCGCCGATGTTTCGCGCTTCTTTGCGGATTTCGACGGCGGCGCCGCGCCGAGCCCGGAGCAGGCGCGCTTCGACGGCGGCGTGCGGATCGAGGCGCGCGAGCTCGAGCAGGTGCATGTGGCGATGGCGCTCGAGGGCCTGCCGCAGCTCGATTCGGATCTCTACAGCCTGCACGTCTTCACCAATGCGCTGGGCGGCGGCATGTCCTCGCGCCTGTTCCAGGAAGTGCGCGAGGAGCGCGGGCTGTGCTATGCGATCTACGCCTTCCACTGGCCTTATGCCGACACCGGCCTGTTCGGACTCTATGCGGGCACCGACACGGTCGATGCGCCGGAGCTGATGCGCGTCGTCGTCGGCGAGATCGAGAGCACGGCCCAGACGCTCAACGAGGCGGAAGTCGCCCGGGCCAAGGCGCAGATGAAAGCCGGGACCTTGATGGCGCTGGAAAGCTCGAGCGCGCGTGCCGAGCAGCTCGCCCGCCAGGTGATCGCCTATGGGCGGCCGGTCCCGGTCGAGGAGATCGTCGCCCGGGTGGAGGCGGTTACGGTGGAGAGCGCGCGCCGCGCCGGGGCTGCGCTGCTGGCGCGCAGCCGGCCGGCCCTCGCGGTGATCGGGCCGGGCCGCGGACTTGAAAGCGTGGCCACGATCGCTGAAAGTCTCGGTCGGCGCGCCGCATAGAATCAAGCGCAAGAACCGTCCATGGCGCTATTCAGAACCGTCAATTTCGCCGACCAGCCGCCGTTGATCGAAGGCGACGGCGTCTATCTGCGCGCGCCGCAGACGGGTGACTACGCCGAGTGGGCGGGCCTGCGCGAGGCGAGCCACGCATTCCTCACGCCGTGGGAGCCGACTTGGCCGGCCGACGACCTCACCCGCAGCGCGTTCCGCCGCCGGCTGCGCCGCTATGCGGAGGATCAGCGCACCGACCAGGCCTACGCGTTCTTCCTGTTCCGCGGCGGCGACGATGTGCTGGTCGGCGGCCTCACGCTGGCGAACCTGCGCCGCGGCGTCGCCCAGGCGGGCAGCCTCGGCTACTGGATCGGCGTGCCGCACGCGCGCCAGGGCTACATGACCGCCGCGGTGCGCGCGCTCATCCCGCACGCGTTCGCTACGCTGCGGCTGCATCGCCTCGAAGCCGCGTGCATCCCGACCAATGCGGCATCGATCTCGCTTTTGGAGAAGACCGGGTTCGCGCGCGAGGGCTACGCGCGCGAATACCTGTGCATCAACGGCCTGTGGCAGGACCACCTGCTCTACGCCCGCCTCACGGACGCCGCGCGTTGACGCCCTCCCGCTTGCGGGGAGAGGGTTAGGGTGAGGGGGCGTTAGAGGGTGCACGCATTTGTCGAGGCCCCCTCACCCGGCTCGCTTCGCTCGCCGACCTCTCCCCGCACGCGGGGAGAGGTGCTGGCGCCTTGGGTCCGCCATGGTTCGGCTGCTATAAGGCGCGCTCGCGAGGGGAACATGTTTGATGCTCGGTAACGGGCGACACGGCAACCATGGAGGCAGCGGCGGCGCGGCTTTGGCCGCCGCGCTGGCGCTCGCGCTCGGGGCGTGCTCCTTCAGCGACGGGCTGTTCGGATCGTCGCGGCCGACCGCGCCGAGCACGAGCAGCCCGGGCGGCTCGTCGTTCAGCCAGCGCATGAACGCGTTCTTCTTCGGACCGCCGGGGCAGGGGCCCGAGTCCGGAACTATGGCGGCCGCCGTCAACGCCGATGTGGATTGCCCGGCCGTCGACATCCGCTCCGGCGCATCGACCCTGTCGGTCGCGGCGAGCGGCGCCGAGCCGACCGCCACCAACCTGCGCTTCCAGGCCTCGATCGCGCAGACCGCGCGCGAATGCGCCGTGCTCGGCGCGACCATGACCATCAAGGTCGGCGTGCAGGGCCGCATCATCCTCGGCCCCGCCGGCGCGCCCGGCCCGGTCGAGGTGCCCATGCGCATCGCGCTGGTCCGCGAGGGCATCGAGCCGCGCACCATCTGGACCAGGCTCTATCGCGTCCCGGTCACGGTTCCGCCCGGGCAGAGCAACGTCCCCTTCGTGCAGGTCGAGGAGGACATCACCTTCCCGACCCCGAAGCCCGCCGAGCTCGAGGCCTACATCGTCTATGTCGGGTTCGATCCGACCGGCCTGAAGGCGCAGCCCGAGCGGCGGCCGGCCAAGAAGGCCCGTTGAGGCGGGGTCCCACGTAGAAAGCGCGTTGACTTGGGGTGACGCCGCACTAGGATCGCGGCGGCCGTTGCGCCGGTTCGCAGCGGCGGCAATCGTCAGACGAATCCTGCGGGAGAGACCGGCCTGGAGCATGATCCCGAAAAGCCTGCCCCGGACTTGATCCGGGGTGGATACCGGTTTTCGGATAAGATCATGCTCAATGCTAAGGCCGGCGCCGAAGGCGCAACCGCCCCGGAAACGCTCAGGCAGAAGGACCGCAGGGGGATGACGCTCTGGAAAGCAGCCGCGCGCCGTTGTCGGCGCGGCTCACCGACGGAGTAAGTCGACGCGGGCCCTGAACGTGTTCGAGGCGCGCGCGGCGAATCTCTCAGGTTCCGCGACAGAGGGGGCTCGGCCGGGCGGGTTTGCCCGGAGGGCCCAATGCGGAACCGATCATGACCGACACCCTGGCCCCGGCCCCGCTCGCGCACACCCCGCTGCACGCGCTGCATGTCGCGCGCGGCGCCCGCATGGTGCCGTTCGCCGGCTACGACATGCCGGTCCAATATGCCGACGGCATCATCGCCGAGCACACCCATACACGGGGCGCTGCCGGCCTGTTCGACGTCTCGCATATGGGCCAGGCGTTCCTGGTCGGGCCGGACCACGCCACGACCGCGCGTGCGCTCGAAGCCCTGGTGCCGGCCGACATCCTCGAGCTGCCGCCCGGACACCAGCGCTATACGCAATTGCTCGACGACAGCGGCGGCATTTTGGACGACCTGATGGCGACGCGCTCGGCCGATGCGGCCGAGGACGGCGTGCTCATGCTCGTCGTCAACGCGTCGCGCAAGGAGGACGACTATGCGCACATCGCGGCGCGGCTGCCGGCGAATGTCAGGCTCATCCGCGCGGATCACCGCGCGCTGATCGCGCTGCAGGGGCCGAAGGCCGCCGAGGTCCTGGTCCGCCATTGCGCCGCAGCGGCGACGCTCGGCTTCATGAGCGCGGTCAGCACCAGCTTCGACGGCATCGATTGCCACGTCAGCCGCTCCGGCTACACCGGCGAGGACGGGTTTGAGATTTCCGTCAAGGCGAACCGGGTGCGGGCGATCGTCGAGCGGCTGCTGGGGCATGCCGAGGTGAAGCCGGTCGGGCTCGGCGCCAGGGATTCGCTGCGCCTCGAAGCCGGGCTTTGTTTGTATGGCCACGACATCGACACGACCACGTCCCCGGTCGAGGCGCGGCTGGCCTGGTCGATCCAGAAGCGCCGGCGCGAGGAGGGCGGCTTTCCCGGCGCCGCGCGCGTGCTCGCCGAGTTGCGCGACGGCGCGCCCCGCTTGCGCGTCGGCCTCAAGCCGGACGGCCGCATTCCCGCGCGCGAAGGAACCGAGATCAGGGCGAGCGACGGCACCCCGATCGGCCGTGTGACCTCGGGCGGTTTCGGCCCGACGGTCGGCGGCCCCGTCGCCATGGGTTATGTCGAGCGAGCCTTCGCCGAGCCCGGCACGCCGGTCGTGCTCGTCGTGCGCGGCAAGGACATCGCGGGGAGCGTGGTGACGCTGCCCTTCGTGCCGCATCGCTATTACCGCGGGCCCGAGGGTTGAACGTCTCGCGCCCGCCGGCGCGCAAGGAATCTCATGAGGACCGGACGATGAGCGACACGCGCTACACCAAGGAGCACGAATGGATCCGCCGCGACGGCGAGGTCGCGACCGTCGGCATCACCACCTACGCCCAATCGCAACTCGGCGACGTGGTCTACGTGGAATTGCCGGACGTCGGCAAAACCGTCGCCAAGGGGGCGGAGGCGGCGGTGGTCGAATCGGTCAAGGCGGCGAGCGAGGTCTATGCGCCGGCAAGCGGCGAGGTGGTCTCGGTCAACGACGCGCTCGAGGCGGCGCCGGCGACCGTCAATGAGGACGCCGAAGGCAAGGGCTGGTTCCTCAAGCTCAAGCTCGCCGATCCGGCCGAGCTCGATACGCTGATGACCGAGCAGCAATACAAGGACTATCTCGCCACTCTCTCGTGATGCGGAGCACGCCACCGATGGCGCACGAATATCGAGCCCAGGTGCTGTGGACGCGCGGGGACGCGGCATTCCTCGACAACCGCTACAGCCGCGGCCACGTCTGGCGTTTCGACGGCGGGGTCGAGGTGCCGGCGTCATCCTCGCCGCACTCGGTCCCGCTGCCGCTGTCGCGCGCCGACGCGGTCGATCCCGAGGAAGCGTTCGTGGCGGCGCTGTCGAGCTGCCACATGCTGTTCTTCCTCTATTTCGCCGCCAAGGCCGGCTTCGTCGTCGACCGTTACGAGGACGCGGCGGTCGGCGTGATGAGCAAGAACGAGCGCGGCAAGTTCTTCGTCTCGAAGGTCACGCTCAACCCGTCCGTCGCCTTCACCGGCGCCAAGCAGCCGACTGACGCCGACCTCGGCGAGATGCACCATCGCGCACACGAGGAGTGCTACGTCGCCAATTCGGTGCGCAGCGAGGTCGTCATCGGCGCAACGCGCGTTTCGTTCTCCTGAAGCTGCCGGGCCTCGATTATGCGCTACCTCCCTTTGACCGACGAAGACCGCCGCGAGATGCTGGCGCGGATCGGCGTTGGCGCGATCGACGATCTGTTCGCCGACGTGCCGGCCGACAAGCTGCTCGCCGCGCCGCCCGCCTTGCCGTATCGCCAGAGCGAGCTCGAGGTTGAGCGCGTGCTCGGCCGCATGGCCGCCCGCAACGTCGCGGCCGGTGCCGTGCCATTCTTCGTCGGCTGCGGCGCCTACAAGCATCACGTGCCGGCGAGCGTCGATCACCTGATCCAGCGCTCGGAGTTCCTCACCTCCTACACGCCGTATCAGCCGGAGATCGCCCAGGGCACCTTGCACTATCTGTTCGAGTTCCAGACCCAGGTGGCGATGCTCACCGGCATGGAGGTGGCGAACGCCTCCATGTACGACGGCTCGACCGCGGCGGCCGAGGCGGTGCTGATGGCACACCGGGTCACCCGGCGCCGCAAGGCGGTGCTCGCCGGCAATTTGCATCCGCATTACCGCGCCACGATCGAGACCATTTCGGCCATGGCCGGCGACCAGGTCGTCGCGGCGCCGCCGAGCCCGGCCGGCAGCGACGATTTGGCCGCGATCGACGGCGAGACCAGCTGCGTCGTGGTGCAGACGCCCGATGTGTTCGGCCACCTGCACGATCTCGCGCCCATCGCCGAGAAGGCGCATGCCGCGGGCGCGCTCGTGGTCGCCGTCGTCACCGAGATCGTGTCGCTCGGCCTGGTCAAGCCGCCCGGCGAGATGGGCGCCGACATCGTCGTCGCCGAAGGCCAGTCGCTCGGCAATGCGCTCGCCTATGGCGGGCCTTACGTGGGGCTGTTCGCCAGCCGGCAAAAATTCGTGCGCCAGATGCCGGGCCGGCTGGCCGGCGAGACCCTCGATGCGGACGGGCGGCGCGGCTTCGTGCTCACGCTCTCGACGCGCGAGCAGCACATCCGCCGCGAGAAGGCGACCTCCAACATCTGCACCAATTCCGGCCTGTGCGCGCTCGCCTTCACCATTCATCTCACCTTGCTGGGCGAGGCCGGGGTCGCGCGGCTCGCGCGCATCAATCACGCGAATGCGGTGAAGCTCGCCGACATGCTGGCCGATGTGCCCGGCGTCACCGTGCTCAACGACACGTTCTTCAACGAGTTCACCATCCGCGTGCCGGGCGACGCCGCCCACGTGATCGAGCGCCTTGCCGAAAAGGGCGTGCTCGGCGGCGTGCCTGTCTCGCGCCTCGATCCGGGCAAGCCGGACCTTGCCGACCTCGTCATCGTCGCCGCGACGGAAATCAATTCCGACGAGGACCGCACGGCCTACGCGGCGGCGCTCAAGCAGGTGCTCGCGACATGAACGATCAAACAACTCATGCGCCCGTGACCGCCGCGGCGGCAGATACCTTCACCGGCAACCGGGCGCTCGAGATCGAGGAGGCGCTGATCTTCGAGATCGGCCGCACCGAGGTCACCGGCGTCGACCTCGACGAGCCGGCCGCGTTCGCGCCGCGGCTAGGCGGGCTCGCGCGCCAGCGCATCGGGCTTCCCGGGCTCAGCGAGCCGGAGACCATGCGCCATTACGTGCGCCTGTCGCGCCAGAACTACGGCATCGACAGCGGCATGTTCCCGCTCGGCTCGTGCACCATGAAGCACAACCCGCGCCTCAACGAGAAGATGGCGCGGCTGCCGGGTTTTGGCGACATTCATCCGCTGCAGCCGCTCTCCACCGTCCCGGGCGCGCTCGCGCTCATCGCCGAGCTGGCGCGCTGGCTGCGCGAGCTGACCGGCATGCCGGCGATCGCCATGACGCCGAAGGCGGGCGCGCACGGCGAACTCACCGGCATGATGGCCATCAAGGCGGCGCTCGCGGCGCGCGGCGAGCGCCGGTCGGTCGTGCTTGTCCCGGAGTCCGCGCACGGCACCAATCCGGCGACCGCCGCGCTGCTCGGCTATCGGGTCGAGGCGGTGCCGGCGCGTGCGGACGGCACGGTCGACCCGGCCGAGGTGGAGAAACGCCTGAGCGGCGAGGTCGCCGCGTTCATGCTCACCAATCCGAACACCTGCGGGCTGTTCGAGCGCGACATCGTCGCCATCGCCGAGGCGGTGCACCGGGCCGGCGCGCTGTTCTACGCCGACGGCGCCAACTTCAACGCCATCGTCGGCAAGGTGCGCCCGGGCGATCTCGGCGTCGACGCCATGCACATCAACCTGCACAAGACGTTCTCGACCCCGCACGGCGGCGGCGGGCCGGGCGCCGGGCCGGTCGCGCTGTCGCGCGCGCTCGCGCCGTTCATGCCGGTGCCCTATGTCGTCGCCGACGACAACGGCGTGCGGCTCGTCGAGCATGCGGGCGCGGCGGAGGCGGGCGCGCAACCGCTCGGCCGGCTGTCCGCGTTGCACGGCCAGTTCGGCACCTTCGTGCGCGCCATGAGCTACATGCTCGCGCACGGCGCCGACGGCATGCGCCAAGCCTCCGAGGACGCGGTGCTCAACGCCAATTATGTGCGCGCCGGCCTCAGCGACCAGCTCAGCCTGCCGTTCGGCGACCGCCCCTGCATGCACGAAGTGCTGTTCGACGATCACTGGCTCGACGGCACCGGCCTCACCACCCTCGACGTCGCCAAGGCGATGATCGACGAGGGTTTTCACCCGATGACGGTCTACTTCCCGCTGGTGGTGCACGGCGCCATGCTGATCGAGCCGACCGAATCCGAAAGCAAGGCCTCGCTCGACCTGTTCGTGGCGACCTTGCGCGACCTCGCCATGGCCGCCCGGCGCGGCGACAAGGCGCGCTTCACGTCCGCGCCGCGCTACGCGCCGCGTCGCCGCCTCGACGAGACCCGCGCCGCGCGCACGCCGGTGCTGCGGTGGCAACCGTCGTAGGGCGGGTTAGTCTTACTGCGTCATAGCCTACGCGGGCTATACGCTCTGCCCCTGGCTCCGCAACATGGGCATCGCGCGAGTTTGTGCACGATCGCCCTGATCAAGCGGATGCGCATGGTTGCGATCGAGTTTGGAACGTGACGT
>DASPZC010000266.1:0-3495 GCA_035636455.1 Xanthobacteraceae bacterium | reverse complement strand
ATCATCAGCAGGTCGTAGTCGCCCTCCGCCGCGTGGAACAGCGCCTCGTGCGGATCGACCTCGACGTCCACCCTGTGCTCGCCGGCCAGCACCTTGGCGATGCGCTCGTAGGACGAGCGCCGGTCGTCGACCACGAGGATGCGGCCGCCGCGGCCCGGGTCGGCGACCGCCGCGAGCAGCGGATCCTGGATGCCGATCTCCCTCGAGGTCAGCGCGCGCATGCGCAATTCGTCGGTCACCAGCTTGAGGCGCGTGAGCGAGCGCACCCGCGCGATCAGGGCGATGTCGGAGACCGGCTTGGTGAGGAAATCGTCGGCCCCGGCGTCGAGCCCGCGCACCCGGTCGGACGGCTGGTCGAGCGCGGTGACCATCACCACCGGGATGTGGTGGGTCGCCGGATTGGCCTTGAGCCGGCGGCACACCTCGAAGCCGTCCATGTCCGGCATCATCACGTCGAGCAGCACGATGTCGCATTGCCCGCGCTCGCAGATCGCCAGCGCCTCGGCGCCGCCGACCGCGGTGACGACGTCGAAATACTCGGCGGTCAGCCGCGCCTCCAGCAGCTTGGCGTTGGCCGGCACGTCGTCGACGACGAGAACACGCGCGGTCATCGTGCTCCCCTCAGGCGTTGCCCAGGAAATGACGGACCGTCTCGAGGAATTTTCCCACCGAGATCGGCTTCGACAGGTAGGCCTCGCAGCCGCCCTCGCGGATGCGCTCCTCGTCGCCCTTCATGGCGAAGGCGGTGACGGCGACCACCGGGATCGCCTGCAGGTCGGGATCGTCCTTGAGCCACTTGGTCACTTCGAGGCCGGATACTTCCGGCAACTGGATGTCCATCACGATCAGGTCCGGGCGGTGCTTGCGCGCGAGGTCGAGCGCCTCGATGCCGTTGCGCGTCCCGAGCGTCCGGTAGCCGTGCGCCTCCAACAGGTCGTGGAAGAGCTTCATGTTGAGCTCGTTGTCTTCCACGATCAGGACGGTCTTCGCCACCCGTGCCCCTCCGGCTGTCCCGGCCTTGCAGCAGCGCCGACCGCGGCCGGGACGCCTTATCCCCAGGCCCGTGCTCGGGCACCGCCGAGAATCCTAGTTGCGATATATTACGGAAACGCAAACGGATGGCCATGCGCAAGCGCGTCAAGATCGACCGCGATGCGGCGGAATCCCTGGCGGTTCAGGCGCTTACGTTCCTGGCCGCGGACCCGGCGCGCTTAGGGCGATTCCTCGCGCTGACCGGCATCGGGCCGGAGAAGATTCGCACCGCCGCGGCGAGCCCCGGCTTCCTCGCCGGCGTGCTCGACCATGTGGCGTCCGAGGAGGCGCTGCTCGTCGCCTTCGCGGGCGAGGCGGAGATCGCGCCGGGCGACATCGAGCGCGCGCGCCGGGCGCTGGATGAGCAGTGACCAGTGACCAGTGACCAGACGCGGGAATCTGATTACTGATTACTGATCACTGATGACTGACCGGAGCGAGCGATGCCGGGCTTCTGCCGCGATTGCCTTGCCGATGCGCCGCAGCCGCGCGGGCGCTGCGCCGCCTGCGGCTCGCCGCGCGTCGTCGCCCATGCGGAGATCGCGACCCTCGCCATCGCCCATGTCGACTGCGACGCGTTCTACGCCACCATCGAGAAGCGGGACGAGCCGAGCCTGCGCGACAAGCCGGTGATCGTGGGCGGCGGCAAGCGCGGCGTGGTCGCCGCATGCTGCTACGTCGCGCGCACCTACGGCGTGCGCTCGGCCATGCCCATGTTCAAGGCGAAAAAGCTCTGCCCCGACGCCGTCGTGGTGCGGCCCGACATGGAGAAATACGTGCGCGTCGGCCGCGAGGTGCGCCGGCTGATGCTGGAGCTGACCCCGCTGGTCGAGCCGCTGTCGATCGACGAGGCGTTCATGGACCTCGCCGGGACCGAGCGCCTGCACCGGATGATCCCGGCGAAATCGCTCGCCCGGTTCGCGACGCGGGTCGAGGCGGCGGTCGGCATCACCGTGTCGATCGGCCTCTCGGCCAACAAGTTCCTGGCGAAGATCGCCTCCGACCTCGACAAGCCGCGCGGCTTTGCGGTGCTCGGCGGCGGCGAGGCGCGCGCGTTCCTGGCGAAGAAGCCGGTCGGCTTCATCTGGGGCGTCGGCAAGGCGACGCAGGCGCGGCTTGCGCGCGACGGCTTCTTCACCATCGCCGACCTCGCCGCCGCGCCCGAGACGGAGCTGGCGCGCCGCTACGGCGCCGACGGGCTGCGGCTGGCGCGGCTCTCGCGCGGCATCGACCAGCGCGCGGTGACGCCCGAGCGCGAGGCGAAGAGCATCTCGGCGGAGACGACGTTCGACCGCGACCTTGCCGCCTTCCGCCCGCTCGAGCGCCGGCTGTGGCTGCTCACCGAGAAGGTGTCGGCGCGGCTCAAGTCGGGGAACCTCGCCGGCTCGACGGTCACGCTCAAGCTCAAGACCGACGATTTCAAGCTGCGCACCCGCGCGCGCGGGCTCGGCGACCCGACCCAGCTCGCCGACAAGATTTTCGCCGCCGGGCGCGACCTGCTCGCGCACGAGACCGACGGCACGCGCTTTCGCCTGATCGGCATCGGCGTGTCGGAGATCGTCGAGGCCGACAAGGCCGACCCGATGGACCTGATCGACCGGGCGGGCCTGCGCAAGGCCGCGGCCGAGCACGCGGTCGACCGCCTGCGCGCCAAATTCGGCCGCGCCGCCGTGATCAAGGGCCTGGCGTTCGAGGAGGACCGGGAGGGGTGAGCGGCCCGCGTGTGCCGGATGCGGTGCAGCGCGCAGGTGTCCCCAGCGCGCGTCGCGATGGGGACACCTGAGTGGTGCACCGCTGATCCGGCACCCAGGTCGCTCAAAGCTCTGGGTCCCGGGTCTGCAGCGCACCACTTCGTGCTGCGCTGCGCCCGGGACACGAGCCCTACTTACACTTCGGCGCGTCCTTGATCTCGAGCGTGCTCATGGTGCCGGAGACGGTGAAGTCGCCGTAGTCGAGCACGAGCGCGCGGGCGATGCCGTTGTCGTAGACCTCGAAGCTGATCGCATAGACCGGCATCTGCTCGCCCTGGTGCTTCGACCGGTCGAAATAGCTGATGGTCACCGGCCAGCGGTCGAGGTCGGCGAGCGCCGCCTGGCCGGCCGCGGCATCGGCGGGCTTGCGCTCGTCCGGCGGGATCTTGTGGCCGATCACGGTGAGCGACTGGTAAACCTTCTCGCCTGTCTCCGACCCGTCGTAGACGGTCAGCTCGAGCAGCGGCTCGGCCGCGCGCGCGGCGGCGATGATGCGGCGCATGTGCTCGGAGGGAAACGCCACCCGGCCGATGTCGAGGCTCGCGGTCTTCGGCTTGACCAGCGAGACCGTCGCGCCCTGCGGGCCCTGCTTCGCCTGCCCGTCGACCTCGTCGACCATCTGCCGGTCGAGATAGTTCTGCGACCTGAAGCGAAAGTTTTGCGCGTCCCCTTCCTCCCACGAGGTCGAGCGCAGGTCGCTCAGCGCCACCTT
>DASPZC010000265.1:0-7650 GCA_035636455.1 Xanthobacteraceae bacterium | reverse complement strand
GATGAGAAAGAACAGGACGCCCATGAGCGCGCCGCCGCCGACCCGCACCGCAAGCCGCATGTCGCGCACCAGCAGAGCCGCAAGCGCGTCCATCAGGCGCCCCCGAGCCGCAGCTCTTGGGCCCGCTCGAGGCCGAGGGGTCCGTGGGTGGCCGCGAGGATGAGGCCGCCGCCGGCCAGATGCGCGCCCATCAATTGGGCGAGCCGGTCGCGGGCGGAGGTGTCGAGGGCGGAGGTGGGTTCGTCGAGCAGCCAGATGGGCCGCCGCACCGCCACCAGCCGGGCGATCGACAGCCGCCGGCGCTGGCCGGCCGACAGGTAGCCGGCGGGCAGCTCCGCGATGGCCGCGAGCCCGACGGCCTCGAGTGCCTGCGCCACGGCGCCCGCAGCCCCGAGGTAGCGCGCCCAGAACGCCAGGTTTTCGCCGACCGACAGCGACGGCTTGAGGGCGTCCTGATGCCCGAGGTAGTGCGCCTGCTCGGCGACGGTCAGCTCCGGCTCGCCCTCCTCGAGCGCCAGCCGGCCGCCCGCGACGCGCAGGAGCCCGGCGATCATGCGCAGCAGGGACGATTTGCCGGCGCCGTTCGGTCCGAGGACGAGCAAGGCCTGGCCGGATGCGACATCGAAGTTGATGTGAGAAAATATTTCTCGCGAACCGCGCACGCAGGCCAGGTTTGCTGCCGATAGCCGCACGGCTTGAGCCCCCCGGCCGGTTCGAGTCCTGCCCCCATTGCAGGGGCGGTAGATAAAAATAGCAAATCGGCGGCTAAAGAAGTGTAGTCCGTGTGGCGGGCCGCAAAAAAACGCCTTATAAGTCGGGGGCTTGCGCCGCGGCGCCGGTTCTCGTCCGGGACCGATCCTGCCGCCGCTTTCCGGCACTTGCAGAACGCGTGCTTTACGGGATGCGCGCGCGAAAAAAACGCGCGGCTGAGGGATGGGATGAAGTCATGACCGCGCTCGACAGTTTCAAGTGCCGCAAGACCCTCAAGGTCGGCGCCAAGACCTACGTCTATTACAGCCTTCCGGCGGCGGAGCAGCACGGGCTGCGCGGCATCGTGCGGCTGCCCTTCTCCATGAAGGTGCTGCTGGAGAATCTGCTCCGCCACGAGGACGGGCGCACCGTCACCAAGGAGGACATCAAGGCGGTTGCGGCGTGGATCAAGACCAAGACCTCGGACCACGAGATCGCGTTCCGGCCCGCGCGCGTCCTGATGCAGGATTTCACCGGCGTCCCGGCGGTGGTCGACCTCGCCGCCATGCGCGACGCCATGACGATGCTGGGCGGCGACGCCAACCGGATCAACCCGCTGGTGCCGGTCGATCTCGTCATCGACCATTCGGTGATCGTCAATTTCTTCGGCAGCAATACGGCGTTCAAGAAGAACGTGGAGGAGGAATACAAGCAGAACCAGGAGCGCTACCGTTTCCTCAAATGGGCGCAGCGCTCGTTCGAGAATTTCCGCGTGGTGCCGCCCGGCACCGGCATCTGCCACCAGGTCAACCTCGAGTACCTGTCGCAGACGGTCTTCAGCCGCAAGGACAAGGTGAAGATGGACGGCCGCGTCATCGTGGCGGACGTGGCCTACCCGGACACGGTGGTCGGGACCGATTCGCACACCACCATGGTCAACGGGCTGAGCGTGCTCGGCTGGGGCGTCGGCGGCATCGAGGCGGAGGCGGCGATGCTCGGCCAGCCGATGTCGATGGTGCTGCCCGAGGTGATCGGCTTCCGCCTCAACGGCAAGCTCAAGGAGGGCGTCACCGCCACCGACCTCGTGCTCACCGTCACGCAGATGCTGCGCCGGCGCGGCGTGGTCAACAAGTTCGTCGAGTTCTGCGGCCCCGGCCTCGACAACCTGTCGATCGAGGACCGCGCCACCATCGGCAACATGTCGCCCGAGTACGGCGCGACCTGCGGCTTCTTCCCGATCGACGACGACACCATCCGCTATCTGCAGAACACCGGCCGCGCGGCCGCCACTGTCGAGCTGGTGAAGGCCTACGCCAAGGCGCAGGGCCTCTACCGCACCAAAGGCACGCAGGACCCGGTCTTCACCGACATGCTCAAGCTCGACCTCGGCTCGGTCGAGCCGTCGCTCGCCGGGCCGAAGCGCCCGCAGGACCGCGTGCTGCTCAAGGAGGCGAAGTCCGCCTTCGTCGAGGCGCTCGACAAGGAGTTCGGCAAGACCGGCGAGGCCGGCAAGCGCGTGCCGGTGGCCGGCCGCAGCCACGATCTCGGCCACGGCGACGTGGTGATCGCCGCCATCACGTCGTGCACCAACACGTCGAACCCGAGCGTGATGGTCGGGGCGGGCCTGCTGGCCCGCAAGGCGGCCGCCAAGGGGCTCAAGGTCAAGCCGTGGGTGAAGACCTCGCTCGCGCCCGGCTCGCAGGTTGTCGCCGAATATCTCGCCAAGTCCGGCCTGCAGACCGACCTCGACAAGCTCGGCTTCAATCTGGTCGGCTTCGGCTGCACCACCTGCATCGGTAATTCCGGGCCGCTGCCGCCGGAAATTTCCAAGGCGGTCAACCAGCACGACCTCGTCGCCGCCGCGGTGCTGTCCGGCAACCGCAATTTCGAGGGCCGCGTCAACGCCGACGTACGGGCGAACTTCCTCGCCTCGCCGCCGCTCGTCGTCGCCTATGCGCTCGCCGGTTCCTTGCAGGTCGATCTCGTCAAGACGCCGCTCGGCACCGACGCCAAGGGCAAGAACGTCTTCCTCAAGGACATCTGGCCGTCCAACCGCGAGATCACTTCGGTGGTGCGCAAGGTCATCAACAAGGGGATGTTCACGCGCAAATACGCCGACGTGTTCAAGGGCGAGGCGAACTGGCGCAAGATTTCCGTCAAGGGCGGCACCACCTACGAGTGGGACCGCAAATCGACCTACGTGCAGAACCCGCCCTATTTCGCCGGCATGGGCCGCGTCCCGACGCCGATCACCGACATCGTCGACGCGCGCATCCTCGGCCTGTTCCTCGACTCGATCACCACCGACCACATCTCGCCGGCCGGCTCGATCAAGCAGGAATCGCCGGCGGGAAAATATCTCATCGCCCACAAGGTCAAGCCGATCGACTTCAATCAGTACGGCACGCGGCGCGGCAACCACGAGGTGATGATGCGCGGCACCTTCGCCAACATCCGCATCAAGAACCAGATGGTGCCGGGTGTCGAAGGCGGCGTGACGGTGCACTATCCCTCGCGCATGCGCATGCCGATCTACGACGCGGCGATGCGCTACAAGACCGAGCGGGTGCCGCTCATCGTGATGGCCGGCAAGGAATACGGCACCGGCTCCTCGCGCGACTGGGCGGCCAAGGGCGCGGTGCTGCTCGGCATCCGTGCCGTCATCGCCCAGTCGTTCGAGCGCATCCACCGGGCGAACCTCGTCGGCATGGGCGTGCTGCCGCTGGTGTTCGAGGAAGGCACGTCGTGGCAGTCGCTCGGCATCAGGGGCAACGAGATCATCACGATCCGCGGGCTCGCCGGCGAGATCAAGCCGCGCCAGCGGTTCATCGTCGAGATCGTCGCGCCGGACGGCGGGCTCAAGCGCGTGCCGGTGCTCTGCCGCATCGACACGTTCGAGGAACTCGACTACTTCAAGAACGGCGGCATCCTGCAGTACGTGCTGCGCCACCTCGCCGCATGATCGGCCCGCGCGGGCGGCGCCATCCTCACCGTGAATTGAGTGGCAGGTGATCCGGCCGCTGCTTATGAATCCGCGTGCGCTGAGCCGGAACGGCGGAAGCGCAACAAGGATGAGATTCGATGAAAGGTTCGCGCCTCCTCGTGGTGGCCGCCGTCGCCGTGGCTGCGATCGGCACGCCGGCGGCGGCTGACCCGCGCGCCGTCGTCGAATTGTTCACCAGCCAGGGCTGCTCGTCCTGCCCGCCGGCCGACAAGTTGCTCGGCGAGTTGGCGCGCGATCCCGCGCTCGTGGCGATGAGCCTGCCGATCGATTATTGGGACTACATCGGCTGGAAGGACACGCTCGCCAGACCGCGCCACACCGCGCGCCAGCGCGGCTACGCCAAGACGCGCGGCGACGGCGAGATCTACACGCCGCAGGTCGTGATCAACGGCGTCGCCCGCGCGGTCGGCAGCGAGAAGGGCGAGATCGAGCGGGCGATCGTGCAGAGCCGCAACAACGCCGCGATCCTGTCGGTGCCGGTCAAGGTTGCCGCGGCCGACGGCAAGCTCACCGTCAGCATCGCCCCGCAGACGGAAGCCAAAGGCAACCTGCTCGCCTCGCTCGACGGCGCCAAGGGAGAAGTGTGGCTGTGCGCGCTCTCCAAGGCGGTCCTGGTGGCGATCGGCCGCGGGGAGAACCGGGGACGCACCGTCACCTATCACAACGTGGTGCGCCGCTGGGTCAAGCTCGGCGACTGGAACGGCAGCGCGCGCACGTTCAGCGTGCCGGCTTCGGACGTCGACGCCGACACGGTCGCCGTCATCGTGCAGAGCGGAACCGTCGACCACCCGGGCGCGATGCTCGGCGCCGCGCTGGCCTCGGTGCGCTGACACAAACATCGATCATCATTCCGGCCGAGCCGCGTTGGCGGCGAGAGCCGGAATCCAGGAACACGGACCGTGCGAACAAGGCACCGTCTGTGATCATGGATTCTGGACTCGCTCGCTTCGCTCGCGATCCGCAACGACGTCGCGGTTGTCATTGAAAAAAAATTGGCCGGCGAACAGCCGGCCAAGCGTTGGGGGATTGAACCGTACGCGGAACAGGGCCCGGTCCGCTGGAGCCCCGGGGGGCTGGGGGGCTGAGGAATCCGGAACTCTCGCAAGACCGGGCCCTTGGAGGCTCTTCTATCGCAGCCTACCGGGGCGGGCGCTGGGCCGAATTCGGGCGGTATTATGATTTGCTTAACGTGTTCGTGAGGCCGCGGCAGGCGCCGCACCCGCGCGGCTGCTTCCATCCGCCTCTTGCGATGGGGCGCCGGCAAGGCGATCATGACCCCGTTCGTGACAAGGAGGCGCCGCATGACCTTCGGGCCCGGCGAAACCGACCCCAGCGAGCTCCGCGGGGGCGAGATTCTGGGCGGTGCTCCGCCCGTCGCCCCCGTGAGCCACGTGACCTTCGAACGGCGGGAGCTCGACCGCATCCTCAGGCTCTATGGCCGCATGGTCGCCGCCGGCGAGTGGCGCGACTACGCCATCGACTTCCTCAAGGACCGCGCCGTGTTCTCGGTGTTCCGGCGATGCTCCGAAGTGCCCCTCTACCGCATCGAGAAGAATCCGCGGCTGGCGCGGCGGCAGGGCACTTACAGCGTGGTGTCGGCGACCGGCCTCATCCTGCGGCGCGGCCACGAGCTCGACCGCGTGCTGCATGCGCTCGACCGATCGCTGCAGCTGGTCGCGGGGTGAAGAGCGAATAGCGAATAGAAAAAGGGGCGGCCGTTCGGTATTCGCCATTCGCTACTCGCTATTCGCTATTCGCTACTCGCCATTCGCCGGCGCCGTTGAGGCGCCCGGGCCGAGGGCGCGCTGCATCAGCACGCTGTCGAGCCAGCGCCCGTGCTTGAACCCGACCGCCTCGATCGCGCCGATCATCCGGAAGCCGGCGGCGCGATGCAGCCCGATCGAAGCGTGCTGCGCCGAATCGCCGATCACCGCGATCATCTGCCTGAAGCCGCGCGCCTCGGCCTCCGCGATCAGCCCGTCGAGCAGCCTGCGGCCGATGCCGCGCCGGTGCGCGTCGGTCGCCACGTAGATCGAGTTCTCGACGCTGAAGCGATAGGCCGGCCGCGTCCGGTAGGGGCCCGCATAGGCATAGCCGAGGATGGAGCCCGCGCTCTCGGCGACCAGATAGGGATAGCCGCCGTCGATCAGCGCGCGCTGCCGGCGCGCCATCTCGGCCTCGTCCGGCGGCTCGATCTCGAACGAGGCGGTGCCGAAGCGGACCGCGTGCGCGTAGATACGGGTGATCGCCGGGATGTCGGCGGGCACGGCCGCCCGGATGACGATGGCGGTCATCTCCGGTCTTGTTGGTCTTGTCGCTTTTTCTGCGGCGAACCGCTGCACACTTCGCCGGAAAATGCTCCCGCGGGACAAAACGAGAGCGCCCCGGCGCGAGGCCGGGGCGCTCGGTCGTTGCCGATCAGGCGGCTCAACGCCGGTCGCCGAACAGGCGCAGCAGCATGAGGAACAGGTTGATGAAGTCGAGATAGAGCGCGAGCGCGCCCATCACCGCCTTGCGGCCCCCGACGGTGCCGTCGTCCATCGGGTCGTACATTTCCTTGATGCGCTGCGTGTCCCAGGCGGTCAGCCCGGCGAACACGAGGACGCCGACGGCCGAGATCACGAAGCTCACCATCGAGCTCTGGAAGAAGAGGTTCACCAGGCTCGCCAGGATGATGCCGAACAGGCCCATCATCAGGAACGAGCCGAACGGCGAGAGATCGCGCTGCGTGGTGTAGCCGTAGAGGCTGAGCGCGCCGAACGACGCCGCCGAGATGAAGAACACCCGGGCGATCGACGTGCCGGTATAGGCCATGAAGATCGGCGCCAAGGAGACGCCGAGCAGCGCCGCGTAGAAGAAGAACAGCGCGCGGGCGGTGCCGGCCTGCAGGTGCTCGATGCGGAAGCTGAGGAAGAACACCAGCCCGAGCGGGGCGAGCAGCAGCACCCAATAGAGCGGCGTTCCGAACAGCGTTTGGGCGAAGGCCGGATTGGTCACGGCCAGCTGGAACACGACCCAGGCGGCGACGCCGGTCAGCGCCACGCCGATGGCCATGTAGTTGTAGACGCGGAGCATGTAGGCGCGCAGCCCCGCGTCGACCGCGACGGCGCGGCCGAAGCCGACCCCGCGCGACGCGGCATAGTTCCGGTCGAAGTCCGACATGGAAGGTATCCCTCTCTGTCGCCCGGCTACGGCCCTCGCCGTCGTTGGCGGGCCGCCGCTCCGGGCCGGTGCGGTAAATTTAGTGCGCTATCGGCCCTGGCGCTAGATGGCAGCGCCGGGCCGGCCGTCTTTCCTTACGAAAGCTTAAGATTCCGGCTGCTTGGCGGCGCGTTTGCTGCGATGCGGTCGCCCGAATTGTTAGGACCGCGCCATGCCGGCTGCGAACCAATATGGCTTGCCCGGAGGCCCCTTTTGAGAGCTTCAAGTCCGGCCCATCGCCTTCATTCGAAAGGTAGCCTCCCCGATCCTATTTTACGAACTAACCGTACTTGACGAATTATCCCAAAAACCCGATGTTCGGGCTGGAGGTCGCGATGGCGGTTGTGAGAACCAGGCGGCAGGTGCGTCGAAAGGCTCGTGCCAGGGTCGGCGCGAAGGTCTTCAAAAGGCGGACGCCGGTGCAGAAGGCCTATGCCGAGGCGGTCAAGCTAAGTCGGCAGACCGGGAAGGTGGTCCGCTTCGTTGTGGGTATCCGGCCCGATGGCGCGGAGAATATTACCCCAATCGAGGAACGCTCGGTAACGATTGCGAACCAGAATCAGCCAGGCGTCGGTGCTTCGGAACTTGATCGAGCGCTCGGCGAGGCGCGTCATCGGGGACAGCAGCGCGTCTCCGAAATTCTCGCTGGCCCTGAAATGCTAAGTGCCGACGCATTCGCCGAGCGGCTGGGAACGACGCGCGCGACCGTCACGGCTTGGCGCCACAGGAAGCAAGTGCTTGGCCTCGAAGGCGCC
>DASPZC010000264.1:0-1854 GCA_035636455.1 Xanthobacteraceae bacterium | reverse complement strand
AACTTCGTGCCGGTGCGGCCAGGCCGCAACATGTGGGAGACGAACTTCGTTCCCGACCTCGCCGGCTTCGAGCTGAAGACCTGGGACCAGCGCGGCGCCGGCGGCTCCAACATGATGTTCATCCTCGCCGACGGCACCATGCACGCGCACTCCTCGCAGATGCCGATCGGCACCTACAAGAAGGCGCACCGGCACGGCGCCGACTTCCACGTCTTCGCCGTCACCGGCCACGGCTATTCGCTCTTGTGGTACGAGGGCGACCGCGATTTCGTGCGGGTGGACTGGCGGCACGGCGTCGTGTTCGCGCCGCCCGACATGATGTTCCACCAGCACTTCAACACCTCGCCGCATCCCGCGCGCTACCTCGCCGTCGCCATGGGCAGCCTGCGCTATCCCTTCACGACGGACAAACGGCAGGTGTTCATGGGCATGGACGTCAACGTGCGCGACGGCGGCTGCCAGATCGAATACGAGGACCAGGACCCGCGCATCCATCAGATCTATCTGGCCGAGCTGGGCAAGTACGGCGTGAAGTCGGGGATGGGGAAGTTCATCAGGGAGAGTTGACCAATCCTCCAGCGGATCGAGAGCGCAAGCGATAAGCCCATGCACGACCTCGAGTTCGAGCACGTTCACGTCGATCACGCGGAGGAGACGCGCCAGGCGCGCGAGATCATCTGGTCGGCCGACAACGTGGAGCTGACCACGGTCGGCATCGACATCGGCTCGTCGACCTCGCATCTGATGTTCGCGCGCGTGCACCTGCACCGGCTGTCGACCGCGCTGTCGAGCCGCTTCGTCGTGGTCGAGCGAAAAATCCTCCGCCAGTCGCCGATCCTGCTCACGCCCTACGCGGCCGATTGCGCGATCGACAGCGAAAAGCTCGCGGCCTTCATCGCGCGCTGCTACGCCGAGGCCGGGCTCGCGCGTGCGGCGATCGACAGCGGCGCCGTCATCCTCACCGGCGAGGCGCTCAAGCGGCGCAACGCCCGCGCCATCGCCGAGCTGTTCGCGCAGGAGGCCGGCAAGTTCGTATGTGCCTCGGCCGGCCACCACATGGAATGCCAGATGGCGGCGCACGGCTCGGGCGCGGTCAGACTCTCCGCGCGCCACGGCAACTCAATGCTCAACGTCGACATCGGCGGCGGCACCACCAAGCTGGCGCTCGTGCGCGCCGGCGCCGTCGTCGCCACCATGGCGGTCGCGGTCGGCGGGCGGCTGATCGTCGAGGAGGCCGGGCGCGGCCTCGTGCGCATCGAGGCGCCGGCGCGCGACATCGCGCAGGACCTTGGGATTGCGCTCACACCCGGGCAGGCGCTCGCGCCGCACGATCGCGCGCGGCTCGCGGCGCGCATGGCCGAGATCGTCGCTGCATTGATGCGGCGCGAGCCGCCAGACGCGCTGGCCGCGCGCCTCCTCGTCACCGATCCGTGGCCGGAGCCGTTCCGGCGGATACCGATCGACGCCGTCACCTTCTCGGGCGGGGTCGCCGAATATTTGTATGGCCGCGAGCAGGAAAAATTCGGCGATCTCGGCCTCGACCTCGCACACGCGCTGCGCCATGCGCTTGCCGACCACGCCGTCGCGCCGGTGTGGGACCCCGGACAGGGCATCCGCGCCACCGTGATCGGCGCCGCGCAGTTCTCGGTGCAGCTCAGCGGCAACACCATCGCGGTCCCCGATCCGGCGCGGCTGCCGCTCGACAATCTGCCGGTGCTGGCCTGCGCGTTCGACTTTGCCGGCGAGATCGCGCCCGATGCGGTCGCCGGCGAGGTGTGTCATGCGCTGGCGCGATCGGACCTGCGCGAGGGCGCCGGGCCGGTGGCGCTCGCCTTTGCGTGGAGCGGCGATCCG
>DASPZC010000263.1:0-14410 GCA_035636455.1 Xanthobacteraceae bacterium | reverse complement strand
CCCTCCCCTTTCAGGGGAGGGATTCCCGCCGATCGAGCAAACGCTTGAGCCGCTGCGGCGTCGCCGGCAGCTCGGTCACCGCGCCCGGCATGCCGATGGCGTCGTCGATCGCCGCCGCGATGGCAGCGCCGACCGCGTTGGCGCCGCCTTCGCCGGCGCCCTTGAGGCCGAGCGGATTGAGCGGGCTGGGCGCATCTTCGCAAATGACGACGTCGATCGCCGGCACTTCGCGCGCCGTCGGCATGAGATAATCGGCGAACGTGACGGAGAGTGGCTCGCCGCGCTCGTCATAGGCGAATTCCTCCATCAGCGCGCCGCCGAGCCCTTGCGCGGCGCCGCCGGCGAGCTGGCCTTCGACCAGCATGGGATTGACCGCCTTGCCGATGTCGTACGCCACGAGATAGCGCTCGACCGTGACCCCTCCGGTCTCGGGATCGACGCGCACGACGGCGATGTGCACGCCGTACGGATAGTTCATGTGGTCGGTGTGGTACGAGCCCTCGGCGGCAAGCCCGGGCTCGCGCGCGGCGAGCGCGCCGAGAGCGATCGAGGGACGGGTCTCGATATCCGTGCGCACGACCTCGCCGTCGATCACGTCGATCACGTCGGCGGGCGCCTGCAGCAGTTCGGCCGCAATGTCGATCGCCTTCGCGCGCACCGCAGCGGCCGCCCGGCGGGTCGCCTCGCCGGTCATCACGGTCGCGCGCGACGCGAAGGCGCCGGCGCCGCGGTCGATGCGGTCGGTGCGGCCGTGCACGACGCTGACGTTTCGATAATCGACGCCGAGCGCATCGGCGCAAATCTGCGCCATCACGGTCTCGATGCCCTGGCCGAGCGAGGACGCGCCGGTGACGACCTCGACGGCGCCCGCCGGATCGACGGCGACCTTCACGCCGTCGAACGGACCGAGCCCGCTCTTTTCGACGAACATGGCGAGACCCGCGCCGACCATTTTTTCTCCGGCCGCGCGGCGGCCGCGCAATTCCGCCTGCAGTGCCGGCCAGCCGATTGCGGCCAGAGCCTTGTCGAGCAGGCCGGCGTAGTCGCCGGAGTCAAACACGATCTTGGTGCCGAGCGTGTCGAACGGGCGCGCAAAGGGCATCTCCTCGCGCGCGATGAGGTTGCGCCGGCGCACGTCGATCGGATCGATCCCGGTCTTCGCGGCGGCGGCATCCATGAGGCGCTCGCGCACGAACGTGGTCTCGAAGCGGCCCGGCGCCCGATAGGTTCCGCCCGGCGTCTTGTTGGTGAGGCGCACATGACCGGTCGCCCGATAGGCCGGAATCCGGTACGGCCCCGGCAGCATGGCGGCCGCGAGGTCCGGCACGGTCACCGCGTGGGTGCGCAGATAGGCGCCCTGGTCGTGGAAGAACTCGTCATCGACCGCGAGGATGTGTCCCTCCGCATCGATGGCGGCACGCACGCGATGGAGCTGCTGGCGCGAATGATTGGCGGCGATGAGGTGCTCGCGCCGGTCCTCGATCCATTTGACCGGACGCCCGAGGCGCAGCGCCGCCGCGCACACCAGCACATCCTCGGGATAAAGCTCGCCGCGGATGCCGAAGCCGCCGCCCACGTGCCCTTCATAAAGATGCACCGACGACGGCGGGCGACCGAGCATGCGGGCGATCTGGTCGCGATTCCAGTGCGGCACCTTAGCGGCGCCGTAGAGCTCCAGCACGTCGCGCGCGGCGTCGTAACGTCCGACGGCGCCGCGCGTCTCCAACGGCACGCCGGAGTGGCGGCCGATCTTCAACTCGAGTTCCACGACCGCATGGGCGGCGCGGAACGCGGCGCCCACGTCGCCGTAACCCTTGTGGATCACCGCCGGCTCGGTCGTGCGGCCGGGCTCGAACTCGCCGGTCGGCGCATCCGCGTGCAGCAGCACCGGCAGCTCCTCGACCTTGATGGCGACCAGATCGGCCGCGTCCTCGGCCAGATAGGCATCCTCCGCGAACACGACCGCGACCGGCTCGCCCACGTAGCGCACACGATCCTTGGCCAGCACCGGCTGGCGATAGGGCTCGAGGCCCTCGATGCGCGTCAGGCGGAAATCGATCGGCGGGATGTCGGCAACGTCGTCGTTGGTCCATACCGCATGCACGCCCGGAGCGGCGCGCGCTGCGCGAGCATCGATGGAGACGAGCTTTGCGTGGGCGTGCGCGGAGCGTACCACGCGCATGTGCAGTTGATGCGGAAACGAGATGTCGGCCGCAAAGCGACCCTGTCCGGTCACCAGCGGCCCGTCTTCGAGGCGCGTGACCGAGCGGCCGACGAATTTTTGCCTCACCGGCATAGCTCGCGGGCTCCCTCTCCCCGCGTGCGGGGAGAGGGTGGGGTGAGGGGGCTTTTGCGAAAGTGCGCTTTGCTCAGAGGCCCCCTCACCCGACGCGCTTTGCGCGTCGACCCCGGATCAAGTCCGGGGCAGGCTCTCTCCCCGCAAGCGGGGAGAGGTGAAGCTCCTACAGGTCCTGCAAACATCACTTCGCCCGCATCTCGGCGGCAGCGGCGCGCACCGCCTTGATGATGTTCTGATAGCCGGTGCAGCGGCACAGGTTTGACGACAACACGTCGAGCAGGTCGGCGTCGCTGATGTCGGGCTCGCGCTCCAGCACGCCGGCGGCCAGCATCAGAAAGCCCGGCGTGCAGAACCCGCATTGCAGCCCGTGATGCTCGATGAAGGCGCGCTGCAGCGGATGCAGCTCGCCGCCCGCCGCCAAGCCTTCGACGGTGCGAATCTCCCTGCCCTCGGCCTGGACCGCGAACATCAGGCAGGAGCGCACCGGCTCGCCGTCGAGGAGCACCGTGCAGGCGCCGCACACGCCGTGCTCGCAGCCGAGATGGGTGCCGGTCTGCCCGCAATTCTCGCGGATCGCGTCGGCGAGGGTGCGGCGCGGCTCGACGCTGAGCGGATAGCGCCGGCCGTTGATGGTGAGGGTGATGTCGCTTTTGCCGGTCATTGCTTGGTCGTCGCTGCGCGCAGCGCGGCGCGGATGCGCTGCGGGGTGGCGGGGATTTCGTCGATCGAGACGCCGAACGGAGAAAGCGCGTCGTTGATGGCGTTGACGACGGCCGCGGGCGCGCCGATCGTCCCGCCCTCGCCGAGCCCCTTGGCCTTGGTGATCGTCGCGTCGCTCAACGTCTCGAGATGGTGGATGTCGATCGGGGGGATTTCGTGCGCGGTGGGCGGCAGATAGTCGGCGAGGGTGGTGGTGAGGATGTTGCCGGTGTCGTCGTAGACGATCTCTTCGAGCAGCGCGTTGGCGATGCCCTGGGCGACGCCGCCGTGAATCTGGCCGTCGACGATCATCGGATTGATCAGGCGGCCCGCGTCCTCCGCCACCACGAACCGTTCGATGGCGACATGGCCGGTCTCGGCATCGACCTCGACGATCGCCGCGTGGCAGGCGTTGGAGAAAGTGCCGGCCGGGTCGTAGACCGCGCTCTCGGCGATGCCCGGCTCGACCTCGCCCTTGAGCAGCTGGGTCTGGTGATAGGCGGCGCGGGCGAGGCGGGCGATGGGGATCGCGCGATCGGTGCCGGCGACTTTCGCGACGCCCGCCTCGAGCACGATGTCGTGCGGCGCGGCTTCCAGCAAAATCCCGGCGATCTTGACGAGCTTCGCGCGCACCTTGCGGGCCGCCAGCAGGGCCGCGCCGCCGGAAATGACCAGCGAGCGGCTGGCGAAGGTGCCCCAGCCGTAAGGCGTGCGGTCGGTGTCGCCGTGCACCACGCGCACGCGCTCCGGGGCGACGCCGACCTCGTCGGCGATAATTTGCGCGAGCGTGGTGCGCAGGCCCTGGCCGTGCGGGCTGGCGCCGATGCGCGCCTCCACGAAGCCGGACGGGTCCATCGCCATCTCGACCGTCTCGAACCCCGGCGTGATCTCCATGCCGCGCGCCGCGAAGGCCGGGGTGCCGTAGCCGGTGCGCTCGGAGAACGTGGCAAAGCCGACGCCGATGTAGCGACCCTCGGCGCGCGCCTTGCGCTGGCGCGCGCGGAAGGCAGGAACATCGATCGCCGCGCAGGCGATCTCCATCGTCTGGCGATAGGTCGCATCGTCGAACACCAGCCCGGTCGCTGACGTGTAGGGAAAGCGGTCGACCAGGTTGCGGCGGCGAATCTCGGTCGGCTCGATGCCGAATTCCGCCGCCGCCCGGTCCATCAGCCGCTCGATCGCGAACGTGATGACCGGACGCGAGACGCCGCGATAGGGCGCCATCGGGCAGGTATGGGTGAGCACGCCGCGCGCGCGGCATTTGTAGGCGCGTACGTCATAGGGCCCGGGCAGCTCGGCCATGGCCATCAGCGGCTCGACCCCGCAGGTGGTCGGAAAGCAGGAATAGGCGCCCACATTGGCGACGACGTCGGCGCAGAGCGCTACGAGTTTGCCGGTTTGATCGAATGCACCCTCGAGCTCGACGTACTGGTCGCGGCTGTGAAAGCCGGCGATCAGATTTTCGCGCCGGTCCTCTGCCCAGGCGACCGAGCTGCGCAGCTTTTTGGCCAGCCACACCAGCACGACGTATTCGGGCGCGAGCGACATTTTCTGCCCAAAGCCGCCGCCGACGTCCGGGGCGATCACCCGCAGCTCGGCCTCCGGCATGCCGATCAGGTCGGCGATCGCGGTGCGCGTGAGATGCGGCATCTGGGTGGAGCAGGTCAGGGTGATCCGGCCCGTGGCGGGATCGAAGGCGGCGTGGCCGCCGCGCGCTTCGAGCGGGGTCGCGTTCTGGCGGCGCGAACGCGCTTCGACCCGCACCAGCCGATGGGCCGCCGCGCGGGTCGTGTCAAAATCCGGCGTCGCGAATTTCCCCTCCACGATGACGTTGCGCCGCGCTTCGGCGTGCACCGCCGTCGCGCCGTCGGCGAGCGCGGCGCGGGCGTCGATCACATGGGCGGCCTCGGCAATCTTCAGCTCCACCTCGTCGGCGATGTCCTCCGCCGCTTGCGCGCTTGCTGCCACCACCGCGGCGACGGCCTCGCCGACGAAGCGCACGACGCCGGAGGCGAGCACCGGCTGCGCCACCGGCACGTAATCGAACTTGTGCAGTATCGGCCGGATCGGCCCTACGCCGGCGAGGTCTGCGGCGGTGATGATCATCGCGCCCTCGGGCACGCTGATTTTTTCGATGCGCCCGGACGCGAGGGGGCTGCGCACGAAGCGCACCCAGTGCGCCGCCGGCAGGTCGGCGGTGAAGCGGCCGCGGCCGGCGACGAGGGCCGGGTCTTCCAGGCGGCGGATCGAGCGGCCGACCCAGGTGGCGCTGCCCTTGGCCGGAGCGGTCATGCGATCGCGCGCTCCAGCGCGCGCCGCGTCACCGCGCGCACGAGATCGCGCCGGTAGGCGGCGCCGGCCTGGATGTCCTCGAGCGGATCGACCACGTCGACGGCTGCTTCCGCCGCCGCCCGGAACGCCGCGCCGTCGGGCGGGCGGCCGTCGAGCGCGCGCTCGGCCTCAAAGATGCGGCGCGGCGTCCCCTCGACGCCGCCGATGCCGACCTTCGGCTCAACGATGACGCCGTCGGCGACCCGGAAGGTCGCAAGCGTCATGGCGATGGCGTAATCGCCGGCGCGGCGGCTGAATTCGTAGAAGCCGAAACGGACGTCGTCGGCGAGCAGCGGCAGACGCGCCTCGCTCAGCAGCTCGTCCTCGGCGAGCGCCGTCGTCATGATGCCGGCGAAGAAGTCGTCGGCCGCGAGGGTGCGGCTGCCGCGGGCGCTGACGGCCGTCAGTTCGGCGCCGAGCGTCGCGGCGACCAGGCTCCACTCGGACGCCGGGTCCGCGTGCGCGAGGCTGCCGCAGAACGTGCCGCGCACGCGGATCGGATAATGCGCGATGTGGCGGACCACGAACGCCAGCAGGCGGCCCAAGGGGCCGGCGACCACCGGGCGGTGGAACGCTGCGTGCCGCACGCAGGCGCCGATCGCGAGCTTGTCTCCCTCGACCGCGAGCCGGTCGAGCCCGGCGACCGCATTGATGTCGACCAGATGCGCCGGCTTTGCCAGCCGGAACGCCATGGTGGGCACCAGGCTTTGCCCGCCGGCGAGAACGCGGCCGTCGTCGGACGCCACCTCGGCGAGGATCGCCACCGCCTCCTCGACCGATCGCGGGGTGTGATGGACAAACGGCGCGGGCTTCATCGGCCTGGAATTCCCCGGCAAATTCGCTTGTATGCTAACGATCCCGTTTCGAGCGAGTCAACGCGAGGCGCGCCGCGCTCAATGCGGCATGCGCAGGACCGGCTTGATCGTCGCGCCGTTCGAGGAGTCCTGCGCCGCCTGATTGATCTCGTCGAGCGGATAAAATTTGACCAGCCGGTCGACCGGCATTCTCCCCTGCATCAGGAAGTCGACCAGTTTTGGAATGAACTCCTGCGGGTGGCTCTCGCCCTGGCTGACCCCGCGCACCACGCGGCCGAACTGCAGGAACGGCATCTCGAAGGAGACTTCGGTTCCGCGCGGCGCGCTGCCGAGCAGCACGCAAGTGCCGGCCGGCATCAGCGCCTCGATGGCCTCGCGGAAGACGGCGGGCACCGCCGAGGTCTCGAGCGAATAGCGCACGCCGCGGCCGGTGAGCTTGCGGATGTCCGCCACCACGTCGCCGCGGCCGGTGTGATTGATCGTGTGCGTCGCGCCCAGCTCGCGCGCGAGCGCTAGCCGCTGGTCGTGGATATCGACCGCGATGATCGGGTCGCAGCCGGCGATCTTCGCCGCCATCAGGCCGGACAGCCCGACCGCGCCGACGCCGAACACCGCGAAGGCGTCGCCGGGCCGCGGCTGCATCGTGTTGAGCACGGCGCCTGCGCCGGTCTGGCCGCTGCAGGCGAACGGCCCGAGCAGCTCGAGCGGCGCGTCCTTGCGGACCTGCACGGCGAAGCGCTCGTTGGCGATGGCGTAGGTGGCGAACGACGATTGCTGGAAGAAGGCGCTGTAGACCGGCGCGCCGTTCCGGCGCATGAGCGTCGATCCGTCCGGGCGCGTGCCGCGCATCTTCAGGACGCGGCTGTTCTCGCAATGCGACTCCATGCGGCGCCGGCAGTTGGCGCAGGTGCCGCACCATGGAAACGACATGACGACATGATCGCCCGGCGCGAATTTGGTGACGCCGCTGCCGACCGCCGCAACCACGCCGGCGCCCTCGTGGCCGAACACGGCGGGGAACGGAATATCGAAATAGCCGTCGCGCCCGTGCTGGTCGGTCTGGCACATGCCGCTCGCCACGATCCTGACCAGAAGCTCGTCCGCCCGCGGATCGGCCAGCTCGACCTGCTCGATGCTGAAGGGAGCGAATTTTTCCCGCGCGACGGCGGCGGTGATTTGCATGGGCGGGGTCCTTGGGCGGCGGCGGGCGGACCAGCTTAGCCTAATCCGCGCCCAGTCCAGTGGCGAGCGGCGCCTTCGGCTAGCCGCAGCTTACTTGACGGCGCCGCCGGTGATGCCGCTGATGAACCGATCGAGAAAAAGATTATAGGCGATCGCCACCGGGACGCTCGCGATCAGCGCCCCGCCCATCAGTTCGCCCCAGTAGAAGATGTCGCCGCGGATCAGCTCGGTGGCGACGCCCAGGGTCACCGGCTTCTCGTCCGACGAGGAGATGAAGGTCAGCGCGTACACGAACTCCTGCAGGGTGAGCGTGAACGAGAAGATGACCACGGTGAGGATCGCCGGCAGCGAGAGCGGCAGGACCGTCTTCACGAACGCGCCCATGACGGTGCAGCCGTCGACGATCGCCGCCTCCTCGATCTCGCGCGGCACCGCCTTGAAGAACCCCATGAGCAGCCAGGTGCAGAACGGGATGGTGAAGGTCGGGTAGACCACCACGAGCGACCACAGGGAGTCCTGCACGCCCAATATCGAGACGACCCGCGACAGGGGGAGAAACAGGAGCGTCGGCGGCACCAGGTAGGTGAGGAAGATGCCGATCCCGAGGGTTTCGGCGCTGCGCCCCGGCATGCGCGCGAGGCTGTAGCCTGCGGGCAGCGAGACCACCAGGGTGATGACGACGACGCACAGCCCGATCAGGAAGGAGTTCGACAGCCACTGCACGAACAGCGTGTCCTCGAACAGGTACTTGAGGTGCTCGAACGTCGGCGGGGCGTTGAACCAATAAGGAATGGACTTGAGATTGTAGAGATCGCCGTCCGTCTTGAAGGTCGTGATCAGCATCCAATAGAACGGGAAGGCGGCAAACAGCACGAGCACGACGACCGCCGCGTAGAACGCCCCGCCCGTGCCGACCTTCCTGGCGAGCGGCACGTCAAATCTCCCGTCGGCGCAGCGCGCGCAACAGCACGATCACGCCGATCAACAGGAACGGGAACAGGAACAGGCAGATGGCCGCGCCATGCGCGACGTCGCCCGACAGGATGCCGACCTGGAAGCCGAGCGAGCCCAGCACCTGCGTGCTGTTGATCGGTCCGCCCTTGGTCAGCAGGTAGACGACGCTGAGGTCGGTGAAGGTGAACACGGTGCCGAAGATCAGCGCGATCAGGATGATCGGCAGGATGATCGGCAGGATGATCTGGTAGTTGCGCCGCCAGAAGCCGGCGCCGTCGATCGTCGCGGCGTCGAGCACGTCCTTCGGCACCGAGGTGAACCCGGCCAGGAAGATCACGACCCCGAACGGGAACAGCCGCCAGGCATGCACGACCGTGACGGCGATCATCGCCAGGTCCTCCTGGCCCAGCCATTGCGGCCGGTTTGCCGCGTCGATCAGTCCCAGCGCGACCAGCGTCCAGTTGATCACGCTGTAGAGGGAATCGAACATCCACAGCCAGGCCAGCGTCGCCAGCGACACCGGCACCGCCCACGGCAGCACGACGAGGGCGCGGGCGATGCGGCGGCCGGGGAACTCCTGCATCAGCAGCATGGCGCCGATCTTGCCGAGCAGCAGGCCGATGATCTGGGCGCCGATGGTGAACACGAAGGTATTGACCAACGTGCGCCGAAAAATCTCGCTCTCGAGCACGTCGCGGAAGTTTTTCAACCCGACGAAAGCGTAGCTCGTATTGAAGATGTTGTAGGCGCTCACGCTGTAATAGAGCGCGAGCAGGAACGGCAGCCCCACCAGCACCACGACGTAGAGGATTGCCGGCGCGATGAACAGCGGTCCGACGACCTCCGACCGGTCGAGGAAGAAGTGCGACCACGTCGGGCGAGGCGATTGGGCGATCGCGCTCATAGCGGCTGTCCCGTGTCGGCGATGCGCTGGCCGGCGCGATCGAAGAAGCGCAGCTCGGTCTTGCGCACTGCGAACGGGTGCCATTCGCCCTCACGGATGCCGGTGAGCGGCACGTGCGCCGGCAGCTTCGCCGTCACCTCGCGTTTCGCCGCCATGCCCTCGATCGCCCCGTACAGGATGCGTTCCGAGCCGAGGTACTCCATGCGGTCGATCCGGAACGGCAGCTCGGCGAGGGCCGCGCCGTCGAGCATCTCCCTCGGCAGGAAGTGCTCGGGCCGGAATCCCAGGAGGCCGCCGTCGCGCTCGATCAGGTTCATCGGCGGCGTTCCGAGGAAGCTCGCGACGAACTCGTCCGCCGGATGGTCGTAGATATCGGTCGGGGTCCCGATCTGCCGCAGCTTGCCGTGGTCGATCACCGCGATGCGGTCGCCCATGCCCATCGCTTCGACCTGATCGTGCGTGACATAGATCGTGGTGGTGCGCACGGTCTGCTGGAACTGCTTCAGCTCGCTGCGGGCGCTCGCGCGCAGCTTCGCATCGAGATTCGACAACGGCTCGTCGAGCAGGAACACGGTCGGCTCGCGCACCAGGGCGCGGGCGAGCGCCACGCGCTGGCGCTCGCCGCCCGAAAGCTCGCGCGGACGCCGGTGCAGGAGGCGGTCGATGCCGAGCAGACCCGCGGCCCAGTCGACCTTGCGCTTGATCTCCGCGCGCGGCGTACGCTGGGTGCGCAGCGGGAAGGCGATGTTGTTCGCCACCGTCAGGTGCGGATAGAGGCCATAGCCCTGAAACACCATGGCGACGCCCCGCGTGCGGGGCGGGATGTCGTTGACCACGTGGCCGCCGATCAGGATGTCGCCGGAGGTCTGCCGCTCCAGGCCGGCGATGATCCGCAGGAACGTGGTCTTGCCGCAGCCCGACGGCCCGAGCAGCACCAGGAACTCGCCGTCGCGCACCGTCAGGCTGATGCCGCCTACCGCGACGACGTCGCCGAAGTTTTTGGTGATTTCGCTGGCGGCAACCGTGGCCATCTGGGCTCCTTCGATGTCCCGAGCAGGTATTTGCAAACCGGCGACGCGCCCGCGATCGGATCGCGTCCCGCCTCAGTTCCCCGACCTGATAGGCTTCGACGCGCGCGACGGCAAGCGCGGGCGGCGGCTGATGGCGATGCGGGCGGCCCTGTCGAACCGCCCGCCCGTTGCGCGCGTGGGCTTACGCCACCCACTTCTTGTAGATCAGCTCGACCTCTTTCACCGCCCAGGCGACCGCTTCCTCCGGGGTCGCCTTGTCGGTCGCGGCCTTCGCCACCATGTCGACGAGGATGAAATTGTCCGCGACCTCGTCGGAGGCCGGCCCGGCCGGTCCCGGATAGCCGTAGGTCGCGTGCCACTCGTTGGCGGTTTGCAGAATGTTCAGCTTGTCCGCCGGGTGCGAGGTCGGATCGTTCGACAGGATCGGCATCGGCATCGGCACGATGTTGGCGAACAGCGGGTGATTGTAGCCGGTGCTCGCCTCGAACGACTCGGACCCACGGTCGGCAAAGTGGCGCAGGAACTCGATCGCCGTGTCCTTGTTGCGGGCGAAGCGCCAGATCACGTAGGAATTGGGCGACGCGCAGGCGATCCGCCGCACCGGGCCGGCCGGCGTTTTCCACATGTGGATCTTGTCGGCGAGCTCCGGGTTGGACTTCTGGATCGACCGGTACGCCGATATCGGATTGTGAATCCACGATGCCCGGCCCGACGCCAGATAGCGGTTGTTGCTGGCGTCGTCCCACGACAGCACTTCCGGTTCCATGGCCTCCTTGTAGAGGGCGCGGACGAACTTCACGACCTCGAGCGTCTGCTTGGAATTGAGCGTGACGCGCTTGCCGGTCTCGTCGCATTCGGAGGCGCCGTAGCTCCACAACATGCCGCGGTACGAGAGGTTCGGGTCGACCGAGTGCCCGAGCGAGATGCCGATCGGGTTGCCCTTCGCCTTGAGCTTGGCCCCGCCGATGCGGATGTCTTCCCAGGTGTCGGGTTTCATCCCGATCTCGTCCCACAAGTCCTTGCGGTAGAGACCGGGGAAGCGGATGTAGTAGGCGGGGAAGGCGGTCCAGGACTTGGTGGCCTCGTTGTAGGCGATCTGGCGGCCGATCTGCTGGACCTTGCCGTGCTTTTTCTCGACCTCGCTGACGAGCGCGGTGAGATCGAGCACATGCTTCTCGTACAGGTGCGGGCCGCCCGAGCCGTTGAAGGCGAATATGTCGTGTCCGGCGCCGGCGGCGACCTCCGCCGCGGCACGCGCCGGCAGCTCGAGGTGCGGGATGTGATCGACGCCGACGGTGACGCCGTTCTTCTTGCCCCAGTCCTTCGCGAAGGCGTCGAACCAGGTGTCGTACTGCGGCACGAAGTGGCTCCACTGAAGGATCTTCAACGTCTTGGTCTGGGCGAGCGCCGTCGACACGAACGGCGCCGAAAGTGCCGGCGCCAGGCCGGCCGCGCCCGCAATGGCGCTGGTCGTCTTGAGAAAGTCCCGTCGCGTGACCGACGAGTTTTGTTTGTTTCCTCCGTATCCCATCGCGCAACTCCTGTTTGCTAGGCCGACGATGATGTTTCCTGCTGTTCACGCCATGACCGCGCTCGAAGCCAGATCGGCGGCGCGCCATCGGGCCGATGGACGCCGTGCGGTCATCGTCCGGTCCCGGCCGGGTGGCCGGGCCGTCAGCGCAAGGGTGCGGTGAAGTCGATTGGGCGCGATCACGCGCCCAAAAATCCCACCTCCTGCGCTTCCTCTTCGCCCGTGGTTCATTCTCGAGGCCGCGGTGCGAACGTATCGCCCCATACCGCGGGCGCAGTATGGATATGCGCCACGGGTATGGCAAGCCGATTTGCGCGACGTGGTTGAGCGAGGCCAAGCGTAGCTTGTGGCGTCGCTCTCATTGACTTTTGCGGCCTTTTGCCTCACATACGCGGCGTCGGGCTCGAACGCAGTCGCCCGGCTTTCCCAAAGGCGTTTCGCCCAAGCACTGCACTTTGCCCGCTCACCGGGCCGAGGGCTGCTGGCGAAATGGCGTTTTCCCTGCAGATCCGAACCCCGGCGGCGGCTTGGAGAAACCCATGCCTGTCACCGTCTTTGGCTTTCCCCGCAGCACCTACGTCAAGGTCGTGCGCCTGATCCTCACCGAGAAGGGCGTCGACTACAGCTTCCACGACACCGAAACCGAGATGTACCTGCCGGTGCACCTCGCGCGGCACCCGTTCGGCCGCGTGCCGGTGCTCCAGCATGACGATTTCGTGCTCTACGAGACGAGCGCGATCGCCGCCTACGTGGACGAGGTGTTCGACGGGCCGAAGCTGACCCCGGACGACCCGCGCCGGCGCGCGCGGATGAACCAGTGGATCAGCAACCTCAACGGCTACTTCTATCCGGAGATGATCTTCCACATCACGCACGAGCGGCTCGTCTATCCGGAGCTCGGCATCCCGGGCAACGACCGGATCGTGCAGCGGGCGCTGCCGCACGTCACCCGCGCGCTCGAGGTGATGGAGCAGGAGCTCGCCGACGGCCGGCCGTTCATCGTCGGCGACCGCGTCACCATGGCGGACTTCTTCCTGCTGCCGACGCTGTTCGCCTTCGGCATCACGCCGGAAGGCAAGAAGCTGCTCCCGCAGTTTCCCGCCGTCGAGCGCTGGGATGCGCGGATGGACGCGTTGCCGAGCGTGGTGCGGCTCAACGCCTCGCTGCCGCCGCGGCGCCCCATCGAGCACGCCCGCGAATGGGTGAAGTTCCACCGTCCGGCGGCTTGAGCCGGTCGTTCGAGATGATGTGAGATTGCGGGGATGCAGGCTCCCCGTCAGGCGGCAAGACCGTCCAAGCCCTGCGCCATTCGAATCAACCGCACTGCCAGGCAACAGCAGGAGGAATGCCATGAAATGGATTACGCGCGAGCACGTGAAGGTCGACCGGGTCGCCTGTCCGTGGCTCATCCGCAAGTTCGTCGACCGCGACGCGGAGTTCATCTTCGTCCCGGCCGACAAGGTCATGGACGAGGCGAAGCGCCTCGACGCCGTTCCGTACGACGTGAAGAACGTCGAGCTGGGGCATCACGGCAAGGAGTGCTCGTTCGAGGCGATCGTCAAGAAATACGATCTCGCCGGCGACCCCGCGCTCGTCCTGCTCGGCAAGATCGTCAACGGCGCCGACACCGACAACACGCTCTATCGTCAGCCGGAGGGCGCGGGGCTCGAAGCCATCGCCGAGGGTTTCCGCCATCTCGGTTTCAAGGACGATCACGCCCTCAACGCGGCGGAATGGATCGTCTACGACGCGCTCTATGCGTACTGCCAGAAGATGGTGCGAGAGGGCAAGCCGAATGGGGATTTCGTCGCGTAGGGCGGCGTAGCAGCACTCCCGACCTCATCCTGAGGAGCGTCGCACCGATCTCGGGTTTACCCGAGATCGGCATTATAATGCGCAAGTCGGCTGCAGCCGACTTGCGTGCGACGCGTCTCGAAGGATGGCGGCGCCTGTTGCCATGGTTCGAGACGCCCTCGCTGCGCTCGGGCTCCTCACCATGAGGGCGGAGTAACTTGAATGTCCGACCTCATCCCGAGGAGGCCCGCGCAGCGGGCCGTCTCGAAGAGCCTGTCCCCGCGAAAGCGGGGAATGGCAGCAGGCGGTCCGCATATTCATACATTGACGTGGTTACGACACTGCCCTAGCGAAGGGCATCAAAACGTTGCGAGGATGAGCGATGGCGACGGCGAAAAAGCCCCTGGTCAATCGGCGCAGGCCGCGGACGGGATTCAACGAAGACGCCGTGCGCTTGCGCGGCGCGCCGCGCGCGCGCTCCCGGGCAGGCAGGGCCGCGGTCAAGGGCTCGCGGGTCGGCGACGACCTCGTCGTGGCCTTCGAGGAGATGGCCGCGCACCTGCGCGGCGAGATCGAGCTTCAGGCGCATGACGTGCCGGACGACACCATGACCCCGGCCCGCATCAAGGCCATCCGCGCGAAGGTTGCCTCGTCGACCAGAGCATGATCCGGAAAAGTGGGTACCGGTTTTCCGAAAAGATCATGCTCAAACAACAGGTTCGAACGCGTGTTCGGGATTCCGGCGCGAACGATGGAGTCCTACGAGCAAGGCCGGCGCAGCCCCGACGGCGCCATGCGCGCGCTGCTGCGCATCATCGATCGCGAGCCGGCAGCCGCACGGCGCGCGCTGACACCGTAGGCGCCAGCCGA
>DASPZC010000262.1:0-1768 GCA_035636455.1 Xanthobacteraceae bacterium | reverse complement strand
ACGTCGGCGCCTCGCTCGAAGTCATGGAGCGCGATGCCAAGCGCATGCGCGGCGCCCGTCCGTTCGTGTTCACCGATCTCAGAGCCGGACGCGGCATTGACGCGATCGCGCGCTTCATCGAAGACAAAGGCGGGCTCGGCGCGGGGTGAGCCGGCCGAAGGAACAAGATGATAGTGCTGCGCAACCCGGCGCTCGCGAATTTCTTCGATCTGTGCGCGATCTCGCGGCCGTTGCCGCGCCACGCCGGCCTGCCGGTCGGGCTGATGCTCGTCGCCCGCAACGGCCACGACGATCGCCTGTTCCGCATCGCCGCCGCGCTCGAGCAGCTTTTGGCGTCCTAGCCCCGAAGCCGACCCTGAGGGAGACCAACATGTGGCCGGATCGTCGTCTCATGGACCTGTTGAACATCGAGCATCCGATCGTCCAGGCGCCGATGGCGGGCGCCATGGATTGGGAGCTCGCCGCCGCGGTGTCGGAGGCGGGCGGGCTCGGCTCGCTGCCCTGCGCCATGCTGAAATCCGAGCAGATCCGCGAGCAGGTCGAGAAAATCCGCGGCCGCACCGACAAGCCGATCAACATCAACTTTTTCTGTCACAAGCCGCCGAAGGCGGACAATGCGCGCGAGGCGGCGTGGCGCGATCGCTTGGCGCCATATTATCGCGAGCTCGAGCTCGATCCCGCCGCAGCCGCGAACGCGCCGAGCCGCGCGCCCTTCAATGCCGAGATGTGCGAGGTGCTGACCCAGCTCAAGCCGCGGGTGGCGAGCTTTCATTTTGGCCTCCCCGAGCCGCGGTTGCTGGAGCGCGTGAAAAGAGCCGGATGCATCGTCTTCAGCTCGGCGACGACGGCCGCCGAGGCGCGCTGGCTGGTCGAGCACGGCGCCGATGTGATCATCGCCCAGGGCTACGAGGCGGGCGGCCACCGCGGCATGTTTCTGACCGAGGACCTTGCTGCCCAGGTCGGCACCTTCGCCCTGGTGCCGCAGGTCGCGGATGCCGTCGACGTCCCGGTGATCGCCGCCGGCGGCATCACCGATGCGCGCGGCATCGCCGCGGCGTTCGCGCTCGGCGCTTGCGGCGTGCAAATGGGGACCGCATTCCTGTTCTGCCCCGAGGCGAAGATTTCGGCCCTGCACCGGGCGGCGTTCCGGGCGGCGCGGGACGACGGCACGGCGCTCACCAATGTCATGACCGGCCGGCCGGCGCGCGGCTTTTACAATCGTCTGATGCGCGAACTCGGACCGATTTCCGAGATCGCGCCGGAGTTTCCGCTCGCGGCGGCTGCGGTCGCCCCCTTGCGCGCCAAGGCCGAGGCGCAAGGCTCGGGCGAATTTTCGCCGCTATGGTCCGGACAGGCCGCGGCGCTCGGACGAGAAATGCCGGCGCGCGAGCTGTTGGCGAAGCTCTCCGCCGAGGCGCGGCAGCATCTCGATCGGCTCGCGGGCGCGGCGGGTTGAAGGCGCGCCGCGACCTTGAGGCGACGCAACGAGCGGAGTAAGGGAAACTCCAAGCCGCTGATCGTTGCGCGCACTGCAGGGGAGGGACCGATCATGTCGCATAGAACTCGCCGGGCACTGACGCGGCGCAAGGTGCTCGCCGGCGCCGCGGCGGGCACGGCGCTGCTCGCTCTACCCTCGATCCTGCGCGCCCAGGCCCAGGTGCTGAAGATCGCCGTGCTGTTGCCGCGGTCCGGCTATCTCGCGCCCGCCGGCCAGAGCTGTCATCGCGGCGCGCTGCTTGCCCCAAAAGTGCTCGCCGGCTACGGCCAC
>DASPZC010000261.1:0-6493 GCA_035636455.1 Xanthobacteraceae bacterium | reverse complement strand
CGTCGCCTTCGCCAGGTCGCACCCGGAGACGCGGGTGATCCCCGGCCGCTTCATGGCGATCGAGCAGGCGATGGGCACGACCAAAGGCCGCCCGGCCGGCGTCGCCTACCTGCGCGCCTTCGTCGAGGAGATGAAGGCGTCGGGCTTCGTCGCCCACGCGCTCAAGCGCAGCGGCCAGGGCGATGCGACGGTGGCGCCGCCCGCGGCGGCGCAGTGAGCTGCGGCAATCATTCCGGCGTAGCGGGGATCGCCGCGGGATTCCATTGACCGCGCCGCATGCGGGCAATCTTCACGGACTTGAACAGGCCGGCTTTGCGAAACGGCTCGTTGCGCGAAAAGGCCTCCGCCGCCGCGCGGCTCGCCACGTTGACGATCAGGCAGCTGCCGATCCGCTTCGGCCCGTCGTCGGCGAGCAGCGCGCCGCCGAGGACCAGGATGTCCTTGTGCTCGGCGAGATAGGCGAGATGGCTCTCCCGCGTCGCCGCCCGGATCGCCTCGCCGCCGTCGCGGTCTTCCTGGTAGATGACGTAGAGCATCGCATCCTCGACCATCTTCCGAAAACCTTAGCGCGGCGCTAGGGTCGACGCCAACGAGCGTCGCGACCGTTGACCAGGGAGGAGGCGGTGGCCGAGCATCCATCCTTCAAGCCGTTCAATTTCCGCCGGTGGATCGAGGATAACCAGCAATTCCTCAAGCCCCCGGTCGGGAACAAGCAGCTGTTCGACCACAAGACCGGGATGACCGTGCAGGTGGTCGGCGGACCCAACCGGCGGGTCGACTTCCATGACGATCCGGTCGAGGAGTTCTTCTATCAGCTCAAGGGCGACATGATCCTCAAGATCGCCGAACGCGGACAAATCTACGACGTGCCGATCCGCGAGGGCGACGTGTTCATCCTGCCGCCGCACGCGCGCCACTCGCCGCAGCGGCCGGCGGCGGGTTCGGTCGGCCTGGTGGTCGAGGGCACCCGCACGCCGGATATGCGCGACGGGTTCGAATGGTTCTGTTTCAATTGCGGCGACCGCATCCATCGCGTCGAAATCAAGCTCGAGGACATCGTCAAGGATCTGCCGCCGCTCTACGAGACCTTCTACCGGGACACCGCGGCGCGCACCTGCAAGCGGTGCGGAGCCGTGCATCCGGGGAAAACCCCGCCGCAAGGATGGGCCTGATGGACGCGCCTTGGCGCGCGGCACCGCCCGTCGCTTGAGTCCAAGCGGAGCGCGTTCCCGATGCCCGCAATGCCGGCGAGCCGCACCATCCCGGCCCTGCTCGATGAGCTGGCGGCACGGTTCCCGCGGCGCGAGGCGGTGGTCGGCGGCGGACGGCGCCTGACCTATGCGGAGCTGCGCCAAGAGGTCCGCGCCTTCGCCCGGGGGCTCTACGCGCTCGGCGTGCGCAAATGCGACCACGTCGCGATCCTGATGGGCAACCAGCCCGAATGGATCATCGCCGACCTTGCGATCTGCTCGCTCGGCAGCGTCATGGTCGCGGTCAATACCTGGGTCACCAGCCGCGAGCTCTGCTACGTGCTCGCGCATTCCGACGCGACCATGCTGGTCACCAGCGGCCATTTTCTCAAGTACGACTACTTCGCCATGCTCGACGAGCTGGCGCCGCTCACTCAGTCGATGCCGCGCCTTGCACGCATCGTCCACACGGGCACGCGCTCCTATCGCGATTCGATTTCGTTCGACGATGTTCATGCGCGCGGCCGCGCCGTGACGGACGGCGAGATCGACCGCGCGGCGCGCGCCGTCGACCCGACGGACGTGGCCTATTTGCTGTACACGTCCGGCTCGACCTCGACCCCGAAAGGCGTGCAGCTTCAGCATGACGCGCTGATCGAGAACATGTGGCACATCGGCGAGCGCATGCACGTCAGCGAGCACGACCGGCTGTGGCTCGCGGTCTCGCTGTTCTGGGGGCTCGGCTGCGAGAACGCCTTGTTCAACCTGCTCACCCACGGCGGCTGCGTGGTGCTGCAGGAGAGCTTCGAGCCGGGCGAGGCGCTGCGCATCATCGAGGATGAGCGCTGCACGCTGTTCTACGGCACGCCGAACATGGCGCAGGCGCTTGCCGAGCACCCCGACCGGGCGAAGCACGATCTGTCGAGCCTGCGCTCGGGCGGCACCGTCGGCACGCCCGAACAGATCCGGCGTGTCGTCGACCTCGGCGCCGGCGAGATCTGCAACATCTACGGGCTGACCGAGACCTACGGCAACTGCGCCGTCACCGACGCGGCCGAGCCGCTCGATGTCCGCCTCGCGAGCGTCGGGCGGCCGCTGCCGGGCGTCGACCTACGCATCGTCGATCCCGAGACCGGCCGGACGCTGCCGCAGGGAGAGGTCGGCGAGATCCGCGTCAAGGGCTACGTGACCGTCGGCTACTACAAGGATGCGGACAAAGATCGCGCCGCCTTCGCTGCGGACGGCTACTTCATTACCGGCGATCTCGGCTTCCTCGATGCCGACGGCCGGCTCTATTTCCGCGGACGCATCAAGGAAATGATCAAGACCGGCGGCATCAACGTGGCGCCGGTCGAGGTCGAGGAGACGCTGATGGCGCATCCGGCCGTCAAGCTCGCCTGCGTCACCGGCGTGCCCGACCCGCGGCGCGACGAGGTGATCGCCGCCGTCATCGTCTGCCAGGCGGGGCAGAGCGTCGCCGAAGCCGAGCTGCTGGCGCATTGCCGGCGCGCGCTTGCATCCTACAAGATTCCGCGCCTGATGAAGTTCGTGAGCGAGGCCGAGCTGCCGCTCACCGTCACCGGCAAGCTGCAGAAGAACCGCCTGGCCGAGTTCTTCACCCGCGACGCGCAGGCTCGAGCGGCGGGGGAATGATGGTCGATATCGCGTGCGTCGCGCACACGCAAGACGTCCTCGGCGAGGTCCCGCGCTGGCATCCGACCGAACACGCGCTCTATTGGATCGACGCGTTCAAGCCGGCCGTGCACCGTCTCGACCCGGCGAGCGGGAGGCTCGCCAGCTGGACGCCGCCGGAAAAGCTCGGCTCGTTCGCGCCCCGCGCAGGGGGCGGTTTGCTGATCGCCGGGCGCAACGGGCTTGCCCACTACGATCCAGGCGGACGGCTCGAGCGCATTGTCGATCCGGAGAACGGCGGCGCGGTCAATATCCTCAACGACGGCCGCTGCGACCGGCGCGGACGGTTCTGGGTCGGCTCCATGAGCAGGACGATGGCGGGCGCGAGCGGCCGCCTCTATCGGCTCGAGCGCGGGCGGCTCGACGCGGTCGACGACGGCATCTGGGTCTCGAACGGCGTGTGCTGGAGCCCGGACGACACGAAAATGTATTTCGCCGACAGCCACGTGAAGACCATCTTCGTCTACGACTTCGATCTTGCCGCCGGAACGATCGGACCGCGCCGCGTCTTCGCCGCCATGGGCGAGCGGCCGGGCGTGCCCGACGGTTCGTCGGTCGACGCGGACGGTTTCGTCTGGAACGCGGTGTTCGACGCCGGCTGCGTCGTCCGCTACGCGCCGGACGGGCAGATCGATCGCACGGTCGCATTGCCGGTCAGCCGGCCGACCGCCTGCGCGTTCGGCGGCGCCGATCTTGCGACCCTCTACGTAACGACCGCCCGGTTCCGCCTGCCGCCGGACAGGCTTGCGGCCGAAACGCACGCCGGCGGAGTGCTCGCACTCGACGTAGGAGCGAAGGGCCTACCCGAGCCCATGTATGAAGGATGATGCTGTCTAATCCACAAAATACCGCTACCTCATCCTGAGGAGCGTCGCGAAGCGACGCGTCTCGAAGGATGGAAATAGGTGCCACCTTGTCCATCCTTCGAGACGCGCGCCACGCAAGTCGGCTGTAGCCGACTTGCGCATCATAATGCCGATCTCGGGTGAACCCGAGATCGGTGGCGCGCTCCTCAGGATGAGGGTGTTGTTCTGTCCCGAGGTCAAACAAAATCTGTCACCCCTCCACAATGCGAAACCCGTGCAGGGTCAGGTCCGCGTCGATATCCTCGAACACGACCTCGACTCGCTGGCCGATCTTTATTTGCTGCTCTCCGGCGCCGACGAGGCGCGAGGTCAGGCGCGGGCCTTCATCGAGCTCGATCTGCACGACGTTGTAGGGCGTCTCGTCCTTGAACGCCGGGAACCACGCGTTGTGCACCATGGTCCAGGTGCTGATGCGGCCGCGGCCGGAGGCGGGTTGCCAGGCGAGGTCGTCGGAGAAGCAGAACGGGCAGACCGGCCCCGGCGGCAGATGCGGCTTGCCGCAGGCGCGGCAGGTCGGCAGCAGCAAACGATGGGCGCGGCAGCCCTGCCAGAACGGCGCATTGTCCGGGCCGATGCGCGGACGCGGCTTGTCGTAAGGCGTCACCTGTGCCTCCTCATGCCGTCAGGATCACGGCATCGCCCCACGCGGTGCCCCATTGCAGCACCTTGGCGTCGGCGATCTGGCTCGCGCCGGCGGTGCCGCGCAGTTGCCGCACCATTTCGCAGATCGAGTTCCATCCGGCCACGTGCGCTTCCGACAGCAGCCCGCCCGACGTGTTGACCGGCAGCGCGCCGCCGAGCTCGATGCGTCCGCCCTGCACCCACGCCGCCGCCTCGCCCGGGCCGCAATAGCCGAAGCGTTCGAGCGCAAACAGAACGAGCGGCGAGAACGCATCGTAGGTGTAGAAGGCCTGCACGTCGTCACGCGTGACGCCGGCGCGCGCAAAAACCTCGAGGTCGATCGGCCGCGGCGCGGCTCGCCGCGCGGGCTGCTGATTGATGCCGAGGGCGCGCGGCGCAAAGATGAACTCGTCGCGGCCGGCGCGCGTGCCTTGCATGCCGGCGATGCGCACCGGCTTCTGCCGCAGGTCGCGCGCGCGCTCGTGGCGTGCGATCAGCACCACCGCGGCGCCGTCGCTGATCAGGCAGCAATCGAACAGCCGCAGCGGATCGACCACCATGCGGGACGCCTGATGCGCCGCCAGCGTGAGCGGCTCGCGCATGATCGCCTGCGGATTCTTGCGCGCGTGGTTGCGCATGGCGATCGGCACCGCGGCGAGCTGGGCGCTGGTCGCGCCGTAGACGTGCATGTAGCGCTGCATGGCTATTGCCGCGCCGCCCGCCGGCGCGGTGAGGCCGAACGGCGGCGCCTCGCCATGGGTGCCGCCCTCCTCGCGGTTGCCCTCGATGTCGCCTGGGCCGCCGAGAAAGCCGCGCTCGCGGGTGAAGCTCACGGCGGTGACGCAGGCGACCACGTTGGCAAGCCCGGCCGAGACCGCGAGCGCCGCGTGCTGGAGCGCGTTGGTGACGAACCGCCCGTGCAGCCACGATTGGTTGACGTAGCGGATGTCGAGGCCGAACGCCTCGGCGACGCGGTCGTAGTCGGGCCCGAGCGGCCAGCCGAGATGGATCGACAGGCCGTCGACGTCGCCGCGCGCGAGCCCGGCATCGGCGAGCGCGTGCTTGAACGCCGTTGCGGCAAGGCGGAGCTGGCTGTCGGGCAGGCGGCGCCCGAAGGCACTGCAACCGACGCCGACGATGGCCGCGTCCACCTTCACGTCATCATCCATTCGGCCGCAGGACGATCCGCCCGGCGGCCTTGCCCGCCTCGATCAGCGCATGCGCCTGCGCGGCCTCTTCGAGCGGCAGCGCCAGCGAGACGATCGGCTTCACCGCGCCGCGCGCCACCAGCGCCAAGCAGTCCTCGAGCTGCCTGCGCGTCGTCGAGGTCGCGCTCAGCATGGAAATGTTCTTGAGAAACAGCTGCGCCGGATTGAACGGCACGAACTGGCCGGTCAACTGGCCGATCATGATCCAGCGGCCGCCGATCCCGAGGCTGCGGCGTATCGGCTCGAACAGCTGGCTGCCGACATTGTCGACCACGACGTCGACCCCCTGGCCGCCGGTCGCCTGCTTGACCGCGGCGGAAAAATCCTCGCCGCGGCCGTGCACGATCACCTCATGCGCCCCGAGCGCGCGGATGCGCTCGGCCTTGTCGGGCGAGGTGGTCTGCGCCACCACGTAGGCGCCGGCGAGCCGCGCAAGCTGCACCGCGTGCATGCCCAAGCCCCCGCCGGCGCCGGTGACCAGCGCGCTTTCCCCCGCCGCCAATCGGCCGACCTCGCGGATTGCATTCAAGATGGTGCCGATCGCGCAGGCGACGATCGAGGCGTCCTGCAGCGACACGCCGTCCGGCACGTGGGCGACGTTGTCGTCCTCGATCGCGACATATTCGGCGTAGCCGCCGACCAGGCCCCAGTCGCCGGTGAACTTGCGGTCCGGGCACAGCGGCTCGCGCCCGCTGCGGCAGTAACGGCAGGCGCCGCAGATGTGATAGCGCTGCACGGTCGCGACGCGATCTTCCGGGCGGAAGCCGCGCACGTCGCGGCCGACTGCGACCACGGCGCCGGAGATTTCGTGGCCGAGGATGCACGGCATCTGCACGCCATATTTCAGGGTCCCGTTGCGCGTGACGATGTCGTGGAAGCACACGCCGCAGGCGTCAACCTTGATGACCACGTCCTT
>DASPZC010000260.1:0-3427 GCA_035636455.1 Xanthobacteraceae bacterium | reverse complement strand
GGTCGCGCATCTCGGCTATTTCCGCGAGGAGTTCGTCGTCCGCCGCAAGTGGCTCGATGAAGCGAGCTATGGCGATATCGTCGCGCTGTGCCAGTTCCTGCCCGGGCCGGCGAGCAGCCAGGTCGGGATCACGCTCGGGATTCTGCGCGCCGGCCTGCCGGGGGCGCTCGCGGCGTGGCTCGGTTTCACCCTGCCGTCCGCGCTCGCGCTCACCCTGTTCGCCTACGGGGTGGCGGAACTCGGCGACCTGAGCCGGTCCGCCTGGCTGCACGGGCTCAAGATCGTCGCGGTCGCGGTGGTCGCGCAGGCGGTGTGGGGCATGGCGCGCAGCCTCTGTCCCGACCGGCCGCGGATCACGCTCGCCATCGGTGCCGCCGTGCTCGCGCTCGCGCTGCCCTCGACCTGGGCGCAGGTCGGCGTGATCGTGATCGGCGGCCTGATCGGCTGGCGCCTGCTGCCGGGCGAAGCGCGCGCGGACACCGCGCGCATGCAAGTGCCGCTCAGCCGCGGCGTCGCGGCCGGCGCGCTTGCGCTGTTCGTCGTGCTGCTCGTCGGGCTTCCGCTGCTCGCCGGCGCGGTTCCCAATCAGGCGATCAATTTGTTCGACAGTTTCTACCGCTCGGGCTCGCTGGTGTTCGGCGGCGGGCACGTGGTGCTGCCGTTGCTGCAGCAGGAAGTGGTGCCGCCGGGATGGATCGACAACGACCGCTTCCTCGCCGGCTACGGCGCCGCGCAGGCGGTGCCGGGTCCGCTGTTCACTTTCTCGGCCTATCTCGGCGCCGCCATGGGGCCGCCGCCGAACGGCTGGCTCGGCGCGCTCATCTGCCTGCTGGCGATCTTCCTCCCGTCGTTCCTGCTGCTCGTCGGCGCGCTGCCGTTCTGGGACGGCTTGCGACAGCGTGCCGGTGTCCAGGCAGCGCTGCGCGGGATCAACGCCGCCGTCGTCGGCCTCCTGCTGGCGGCGCTCTATACGCCGGTGTGGACGAGCGCGATCCGCGGTCCGCGCGATTTCATGATCGGGCTCGGCGCGTTCCTGCTCCTCGTCTTCTGGAAGGCGCCGCCGTGGCTGGTCGTCGTGCTCGGCGCGCTCGCGGCCGCCGACATCGCGCGGCTGTAGGGGTTGTAGGATGGGTTGAGCGACGCGAAACCCATCACGGCTCGCGTGCGCCGCCATAGATGATGGGTTTCGCCGCCATGCGGCTCAACCCATCCTACGGCTCGTCATCGTCACGCGCGGGACCGTAAGTCTTGGCGGCCTCGGCGCTGATCTTCCCGTCGGCGAGATCGGCGCGCACCTTTTGCGCGTCGCGGCGCGCCGGATCGCCGTGACCGCCGCCGCCCGCGGTCTCAAACACGACGCGGTCGCCCGTGTGCAGGGTCGTCACCAGCTTGGAGGGCACGATCTCCGCGCCGCCGCCGGCGCGATGGATCACGGTGCGGGCCACCGCCCCGTCGCGCCCGCCCATGCGTCCCTTGGGCGCGATGAAGTGGCGCTCGCCGCGGTGGGTGAAACGGACGTCGCCGTGCAGGATCTCGTATTCGCGCACGATGCCGAGGCCGCCCCGCTGCGCGCCGGCGCCGCCGGAATCGGGGCGCAGCGCGACGCGGTGGACGCGGATCGGCGCATCGAGCTCGAGCGCCTCGGCCGGCAGGTTCATGCAGTTGGTGGCGTCGGTCTCGATGACGTCGACCCCGTCCTTGCCGGCGCTCGCGCCCGAGCCGCCGGCGACCAGCTCGCCGGTCACGTAGCGCGTGCCGTCGGGCCGCGCGCCGCCGAAGGCGAGCACCAGCAATTCCCCGCCGCTGTCTGCCGGCACGCGATCGGGCACGGCTTGCGCGAGCGCCGCCAGGATCGTGCCGGTGACGCGCTTGATGGTGGCGGTGCGGGAATTGACCGGCGCCGGCTCCTTCGGATTGACGATCGAGCCCTCGGGCAGGTCGAGCGTGATCGGCCGGAAGCAGCCGCCGTTGGTCGGAATAGTCGGATCGGTGATCGCGCGCACCACGTAGCAGGCGGCCGCGAGGCTTCCCGACGGGACGACGTTGAAGGGCCCGCGCACCTGCGGGCTCGATCCGGCGAAATCGATCGTCATGGCGCCTTCGCCGACGGTCACGGCGACCTCGATGCGAATGCGCCGATCGAGCTCGATGCCGTCGTTGTCGAGGAAGTCGACGGCGCGGTAGGTGCCCGGCGCAATCCCGCGCAGCGCGTCGCGCGTCATCGCCTCGGACCGGTCGAGCAGCGCGGCGAAGATGGCCGTGAGATGATTGTCGCCGTAGGTCTCCGCCAGCGCCGACAGGCGGCGCGCGCCGACGCTGCAGGCGGCGACCTGCGCCATCAGGTCGCCCTCGAACGTGTCGGGAATGCGCACGTTGCGCCGCAGGATGCGCAACAGCGTGTCGTTGAACCGGTCGCCGTCGCGCAGCTTGAGCGGCGGCAGGCGGATGCCCTCCTGAAAAACCTCGGTGGCGTCGGTCGGCACCGAGCCCGGCGCCATGCCGCCGACGTCCTGATGGTGGGTCATGGCGGCCGCGAACGCGAGCGGCCGGCCGCGCGCAAACACCGGCATCACCACCGCGATGTCCGGCAGATGCGTGCCGCCGAGGTAGGGATCGTTCATGCAATAGAGGTCGCCCTCGCGCATGGTCTCGAGCGGGAACTCGCTGAGGATGCGGGCGATGCAGGGAATGAGCGTCGCCAGATGGATCGGGATCGCGACCGCCTGCGCGAGGGTCTCGCCCTGCAGCGTGAACAGGCTGGCGGAGGCGTCGAGCCCTTCCTTGACGATCGGCGAGAACGAGCTCTTGAGCAGCGTAAGCTCCATCTCGTTGGCGATGCCGTCGAGCTTGTTGCGCACCACCTCCACGGTGATCGGATCGAGGGTCGCGCTATGAGGTGACATCACAACCTCCGCCGTCATTCCGGGCTCCTCGCTTCGCTCGGCCCCGGAATGACGGATCAACGTTGAAATCATCTTGTGCGGTTCCTGCTAATTGGTCGCCCGCGTGAGCATCAGGTTGCCGAGCCCCTCGACACGGGCGCGCCAGCCCGGCAGGAGCAGCGTGGTCGTGTCGTCCTGCTCGATGATGGCCGGTCCGTCGAAAGCGTCGCCCGCCTTCAGGGCCGCGCGATCATAGACTGCGGCATCGACCACGCCGTGGCGTTCGGGCAGGAGAATGCGCGCGCGGCGGGTGAGCGGCGAGCTGTCGGCCGGGGTCCAGTCGTCCTGCGCGTGCTCGGCGGCCGCGACGCTATGGACGGTCCGCAGATTGACCAGGCGAATGGCCGCCTTCGGGGCATAGCCGTAGGCGCGGTCGTGTGCCCCATAGAACGCGGCGGTGAGCGCCACGAACGGGTCGGCCGCGTCAGGCTCGAGCGGCACCTCCAAATGATAGCCCTGGCCGGCATAACATATATCGGCGAAAT
>DASPZC010000259.1:0-3188 GCA_035636455.1 Xanthobacteraceae bacterium | reverse complement strand
CAGACGAAATCCGTGGTCGACCCCGGATTATCCGGATTGGCCCTGATCAGCACGCTGTAGAACGGCGCCGCCGCATGCACCGTGGCGAAGGTGGTCTCGCGGTGACCGTCGAAGCTCGGCGGCGCGTCCGCCGGGATCATGAAGGTGAGTATGCCGCCCCGCTTGGGAGTCTCGGCGGCTGCCGCCGGCGCGGCTGCGGCCGCAACGCAAAACACCGCGGCGAAACCGGCTGCCGCCATCCCTGATGTCCGCGTCATGTCCTCCCTCCTTTCAGATGTCAGATGACAGATGTCAGATGTCGGATGTCATTTTTTCTGTTCTCTGTTCTCTGTCATCTGACATCTGTCATCTGACTTCGCTGCAGGCCACCCAGTGGCCGGGACGCACCTCGCGAAGTTCCGGACGGATCCGGCTGCAGCCCTCGACCGCGATCGGGCAGCGAGGGTGAAACACGCAGCCCGGCGGCGGATTGATCGGGCTCGGCACCTCCCCTTTCACCGGCCGGAATTTTCGCCCGGCCTCGACGCTCGGATCCGGCACCGGCACGGCGTCGAGCAGCGCCCGGGTATAGGGGTGCAGCGCGTTGTCGAACAGCTCGTCGCAATCCGCCAGCTCGACGATGCGGCCGAGATACATCACGGCGACGCGCTGGCAGAGATGCCGCACGACCGAGAGATCGTGGGCGATGAACAGGTAGGTCAGCCCGAAGCGCTCGCGCAGGTCCTCGAGCAGGTTGATGATCTGCGCCTGGATCGACACGTCGAGGGCGGACACGGCCTCGTCGCAGATGATGAATTCGGGATCGAGCGCGAGCGCGCGCGCGATCCCGACCCGCTGGCGCTGGCCGCCCGACATCTCGTGCGGATAGCGGTCGGCAAAATTCGGATCGAGGCCGCAGACGGCGAGCAGCTCGCGCACCCGAGCCGTGCGGCGCCCCGCGTCGGGCTCGACGGCGTGCACCTTCATCGGCTCGGCGATGATCTGGCCGACCTTCATGCGCGGATTGAGCGAGCTGTAGGGATCCTGAAAGATGACCTGGATGCGGCGCCGCAGCGCCAGCAGCTCCCTGTGCTTGAGCCTGGTGAGATCGACGCCGTCATAGAGGATTTCGCCGGCGGTCGGCCGCTCGAGCAGCAAGATGCACCGGCCGGTCGTCGTCTTGCCGCAGCCGCTCTCGCCGACCAGCCCCAGCGTCTCGCCGCGGCGAAGCGTGAAGTCGACCCCGTCGACCGCCCTCACCTCGCCCACCATGCGCGCGAGGATGCCCTCGGTGACCGGGAAGAACTTGCGCAGCCCCTTTACGCTCAGCAGCGCCGGAGCATCGGTCGCTGGCGCCTTCATGCCACCGCTCCGGCGACGCTGATCTCGTGGGCGCGTAGGCACGCGGACAGCTGGCCCATCGGCCCAGCCGGCTCGAGCGGCGGCCGCGTTTCGGCACAGGCGTCGACCGCAAAGCGGCAGCGCGGGCGGAATGCGCAGCCCCCATCGAGGCGCGTGAGGTCGGGGGGCTGGCCCTCGACCGGGTCGAGCCGCGCCTGGCGCGGGCGATCGAGCCGCGGCACCGAGCGCAGCAACGCCATCGTGTAGGGATGGCGCGGGCTGTGATAGATCGCCGCCGCCGGGCCGCTCTCGACGATGCGGCCTGCGTACATCACGTGGACCCACTTCGCGTAACGCGCCACCACCCCGAGATTGTGCGTGATGATGATGAGCGCCACGTTGAGCCGGCGCGTCAGGCCGCTCATCAGCTCCAGGATCTGCGCCTGGATGGTCACGTCGAGCGCGGTCGTCGGTTCGTCGGCGATGATGAGCTTGGGATCGCAGGCGAGCGCGATCGCGATCATGACGCGCTGGCGCATGCCGCCCGAGAGCTCGTGCGGATACTGCTTGAGGCGGCGCGCCGGATCGGCGATGCCGACGAGGCCGAGAAGCTCGATGGCGCGCCGGTGCGCCGCGGCGCGATCGGCCCGGCGGTGCTGCTCGAGCGTCTCGGTGATCTGCCGGCCGATGGTGAGTACGGGATTAAGCGACGTCATCGGCTCCTGGAAGACCATGCCGATGTCGCCGCCGCGAACCTCGCGCATTTGCGCGTCGGGAAGCTGCATGAGGTCGCGGCCGAGGAAGCGGACCTCGCCGCGCGTGATCCGCCCGGGCGGATCCGGGATCAGGCGCAGGATCGACAGGGCGCTGACCGACTTGCCCGACCCGCTCTCGCCGACGATGGCGATCGTCTCGCCCTGCTCGACGGCATACGACACCCCGTCGACGGCGCGTACGACCCCCGCGCCGGTCCGGAATTCCGTATGCAAGTCCTTGACATCTAGGAGCGGTGGCAAGACCCCTCCCGACGTTCCCTCGGAAGCCTGTTGTTTTTGTCAGTCGGTGACGGTCAATTGGTATCGGCCGTCGGGAGGGGTGTCAACGGCGCTATCCGCGCAGATGACACGCCACCCAATGTCCGTTCGCGCCCTCCTTCAGCAGCGGCGTCTCCTCGGCGCACAGCGGCAACTGGCGGATCGGGCAGCGGGTGTGGAACGGGCAGCCGGACGGTGGGCGAATCGGGCTCGGCACCTCGCCCTGCAGCATGATGCGCCGGCGTTTGAGCGAGGGGTCCGGGATCGGCACGGCGGAGAGCAGCGCCTCGGTATAGGGATGCAGCGGCGCGGTGTAGAGGTCGCGCGCGGTCGCGATCTCGACGATCTTGCCGAGATACATCACGGCGACGCGGGTGCTGATGTGCTCGACGACCGACAGGTCGTGGGCAATGAAAATGTAGGTCAGGCCGAACCGCTGCTGCAGGTCTTCGAGCAGGTTGATGACCTGCGCCTGGATCGACACGTCGAGGGCGGACACCGGCTCGTCGCACACGATCAGCCGCGGCGACACCGCGAGCGCGCGGGCAATGCCGATGCGCTGGCGCTGGCCGCCGGAGAACTCGTGCGGATAGCGCCGCATGTGATCGGGGCTGAGCCCGACGGTCTCCAGCAGTTCGACCACGCGGTCCTCGAACTCGCGCCGGCTCCTGGCGAGGTCGTGGATGATCAGCGCCTCGCCGATGATCGCGCCGACCGTCATGCGCGGGTCGAGCGACGCGTAGGGATCCTGAAAGATGATCTGCATGTCGCGGGCGAGCGCGCGCAGCGCCGTGCGGTCGAGCGCGACGACATCCTGGCCGGCGAAGCGGATCT
>DASPZC010000258.1:0-2255 GCA_035636455.1 Xanthobacteraceae bacterium | reverse complement strand
CGCCGCTCGCCGAGGCCGCGGGCATCCGCGCCGCAATCCTCACCGGCCGCGAGCGCGGCCGCGAGCGCGCCGACATGCTGGAGCGGCTGGCCTCCGGCGACCTCGATCTTCTGATCGGCACCCATGCGCTGTTCCAGGAGGAGGTCGTGTTCAACGCCCTGGCGCTCGCGATCGTCGACGAGCAGCACCGGTTCGGGGTGCATCAGCGCCTTGCGCTGGCGCACAAGGGCGAAGCCGTCGACGTGCTGGTGCTGACCGCGACACCGATCCCGCGCACCCTGGTGCTCACCTATTTCGGCGACATGGACATTTCTGAGCTCCGCGAGAAGCCGGCCGGCCGGCTGCCGATCGATACCCGCACGGTCCCGCTCGGCCGCATCGATGAGGTCGTGGCCGCGGTCGGACGCGCGCTCGATAGCGGCGAGCGGGTCTATTGGGTCTGCCCGCTGGTCGAGGAATCCGAGGTGAGCGACCTCGCCGCGGCGGAGGAGCGCTTTGCCGAGCTCAAGCAGCGCTTCGGCGAGGCCGCCGACCTGGTGCACGGCCGTCTCAAGGGGACCGAGAAGGACGCCGCGATGGCCCGGTTCGCGAAGGGCGAGACGCGGCTTCTCGTTGCCACCACGGTGATCGAGGTCGGTGTCGACGTGCCGGAGGCCTCGGTCATGGTGATCGAGCACGCCGAACGGTTCGGGCTTGCGCAACTGCATCAGCTGCGCGGCCGCATCGGCCGCGGCAGCGCGCGCTCGACCTGCCTGCTGCTCTACAAGGCGCCGCTCGGCGAAACCGCCAAGGCGCGCCTCGCCATCTTGCGCGAGACCGAGGACGGGTTCCGCATCGCCGAGGAGGATTTACGGCTGCGCGGCGAAGGCGACCTGCTCGGCACCCGCCAGAGCGGCATGCCGGGATTCCGCGTGGCCCGCATCGAGGTGCACGGGGACCTGCTCGAGCCGGCGCGCAAGGATGCCGCGCTCGTGCTCGCGCGCGACCCGAACCTGACGACGCCGCGCGGCGAGGCGCTTCGCCACCTGCTCTATCTGTTCGAGCGCGACGAAGCGATCCGGCTGCTGCGCGCCGGTTAGAGCATGATCCGGAAAAGTGGGTACCGGTTTCCGAAAAGATCATGCTCAGACAAGAAAGTCACTTCGCCGTGGCAGCGGCGCGGGCGGCCCGCGTTGCGCGGGCGGTCTCGGCAAGGGCCGCAAGCCTCTGCTGCGCGTCGCCGCTCGGCTGGATCATTCCGGCGGTCATGATGAGCTTCGCGGCCGCCTCGACCGGAATGTCGAGCTCGATCACCTCGGAGCGCGGCACGTAGAAGAAGAAGCCGGTGGTCGGATTGGGCGTGCACGGCATGAACGCGGAGACGTATTCCTCCTGGGTCGGGAATCGCGCCGTGATGTCGGAGCCGGGCGGGGTCGACAGGAACACCAGCGACCACATGCCGGGCGCGGGAAATTCCACCAGCCCGACGGTGCGGAAGGTCGAGCCGGATTTCGAGAACAGCGTCTCGAACACCTGCTTGAGGCCGCGGTAGAGCGGTCGCACGATCGGCATGCGCCCGAGGATGCGCTCGCCGTAATCGACCAGCTTGCGGCCGACCAGGTTGGCGGTGAGGAAGCCGAGCAGGGTCAGCGCCAGGAAGGCGATGATCAGGCCGTAGCCCGGCACCCTGACCGGGAGATAATTCTCCGGCCGCAGGGCCGCCGGCATGAACGGCCGTACCAGGTCATCGACCCAGGTGACGAACGACCAGACCAGATAGATGGTGATGGCGAGCGGGCCCGCCACGATCAGGCCGGTCAGGAAATAGTTGCGCACCCGGCTGCCGACGCCGTGATGGACCGTCGCGTGCTCAGGCGCGATCGGGCCGATCGCATCCATCGGCGTATCGCTCGGCACGCTGGGAATTTCCGGGCTCGTCATTCAGGCAATCCCAAATACGGACTCGGCGCCATCATAGGGGGCCCCGCCCGCTTGCGCCATCGATCCGCGAGCGCGCGTTCCCGCTTCAACCGAAGCGGAAACGTGCTCCAGTTCTTTGATTTTGTCGCATTTTCTACGGAAAACCGGCGCCTCTATAGCGCCGCGCCCCTGCGGCGCCGCGCCGCATTATTCCACGGTGACCGATTTGGCGAGGTTGCGCGGCTGGTCCACGTCCGTGCCCATGATCACCGCGGTATGATAGGCAATCAGCTGCACCGGGACGGCATAGACGAGCGGCGTCACGGTCGCCGGCATTTCCGGCAAGGTGAGCGTGA